>DAOVAK010000715.1 GCA_030671095.1 Deltaproteobacteria bacterium
GTGCCTTCCATAATCTCCTCGCTACATGCCAAAGTAGGCAGCCTTCACGTCCGGATTTTCAATGAGTTCCTCTTTGGTTCCGCTCAAAACGGCATTTCCATTTTCAAGCACATACCCGTAATCCACCATGGGCAAGACTGATCTCGCATATTGTTCCGCTATGAACGTGGTGATACCTGTTTGTCTATTGATATCCTCCACGGCCTCCATAAGCGTTTCTTCCAATAGAGGGCTTAGACCAAGAAGGGGCTCATCGAGAAGCAATAATTTAGGCTGTGCCATCAATGCGCGGCCAATGGCGAGCATCTGTTGCTCCCCACCGCTTAGGAATCCGCCCTGTCTTCGTTTCAATCTCTTGAGTGGCGGGAACAGATTATAGATGTATTCCAAGGTTTTTTTTGCCTGTTCCGTAGTGGCCAAGTACCCGCCCATTTTCAGGTTCTCCATAACGCTGCTCTCAGCAAAAATACGTCGCCTCTCCGGACAAAGCACAATGCCCATTTTGGCTCTTTCACTTGCCTTTACATTCAGGATATCCTCTCCTCGGAATCTCATTTCTCCAAAGATAGATATCCTCTCCCCTCCCCTCATCTCCTCTTTCTTCTTGGTATCCAGGATGATCCCTGAAATCGTATACATGAGCGTGGACTTACCGGCGCTGTTGGAGCCAAAAATCCCAGTGACTTTGCCTTCATTACAGGTCAGACTAAGATTATTGATGGCCGTGGCATTTTCGTAGAATACCATGAGGTTCTTGATCTCTAACATCCTACTGCAGTCCCTTTCTCCCTAAATAGGCCTTCTTCACCTCCTCATGTTCTATGACCTCTTCAGGGATACCCTCGGCAATCTTCACGCCGAAATTGAGCACCATGACCCGATCCACGACCTTGAAGAGCTCCCTCAACCTGTGCTCTATCATGATGATCGTCTTGCCTTCCATTTGCAGTCTTTCCATGAGTGGAACCATGGTGGCAATCTCCGCCATACTAAGCCCGGAGAATATTTCATCGCAGATAATGACCTCCGGTCTCAGGGCGAGGCATCGGGCGAGTTCGAGCCGTTTAAGATATCCCAATGGGAGGGAGGAGGCCCTTTTGTAAGGCACATAGGCATCCCGTTCGAAGCCGATCTCTTCCAGGATGTCTATGGCCACAGCGTCCCTGTCACCCAGCTTGCCCCCTCCGATCTTTCGCACCCTCGGGGAGTACAAGGGAATGATGAGGTTCTTGAAGGCGGGCAGGGTATAGAATGGCCGCATGATCTGAAATGTCCTCACAATGCCCATCTCAGCGATTTTGTAAGCCTTTAGACGACTTATTCTTCTGCCCTTGAAAAAGACCTCACCCAAGTCTTGCTTGACGAATCGGGTAATAAGATTGACAAGCGTGGTCTTCCCTGAACCATTGGGGCCTATGATTCCAAGGGTCTCACCCTTGTGCAGGTCAAAACTCACATTGGCAACCGCGGTTACACCGCCAAATGATTTAAAAAGCCCTTTGACTTGGAGAAGGACCTGCTCGTTCATACTCATACCTCTATCCAGTGCTCAAACTGGGCATATTTCCGTTGAAAATAGTTCATCAAGCCCTCTGGGCGAAATGCAATAAACAATATGAGAATAAGGGCGTAGAAAACGATTCTCAATCCCCCAAAGGCACGCAATATCTCAGAGAGAGGGACAATGATCGCTGAACCCAACAATGGGCCCACCAAGGTCCCCATCCCCCCCACTATGGCGGCCGCGATGGGCATGATTGAATAATCCAGGGCAAAGAAACTCAAGCCTACCCATCCGTAAAGGTGACAGAGATAGGCCCCTGCAAAACACCCAATAGCGGATGCAATATATACAGCGCGGGCCCGATATGCGGTGATGTTTATACCACAGGCCGTCACCGTTTGATCGTTATCCTTTATGCCACGAAAGACCAGGCCGATATCTTCATTGACTAGTCTTCTCAAGCCAAAGAGCAGGAGGGCCGTTACCCCGATGATCAGGTATAGGTCAACCCAAGCGCTGGGATAGGTAGAAAGTCCGGGCATTCCATCGGTGCCCCCCAGGATACGCGTGGCCTCAATGATCCTGCCCAACAACAGCGGGTAGATCAGGGTTACAATGGCAAAATAGATGCCCCG
>DAOVAK010000739.1 GCA_030671095.1 Deltaproteobacteria bacterium
AATGATGATAGATATAGGTGACGCCGAAACCGGGGAGGAAGAGGAACTTTCATTGGATGTAGAGGAACTTTCGGATGAGGAGCCGGCAACAGAGGGAATGGCTCCCTTGGAATCAACCGAGGATGAGGAAGGTGAGGTATCGTTTGATTTCGAGGATCTGGCATTGGACGAGTCAGATTCGACGGATGAATCGCAAATCCAGGAACCGGAAGAAGAGAGTGAGGAACCCGGTATTGATTTTAATGCCATGGCCTTGGAAGAACCAGAACCAATAGATGAACCGCAGATCCAGGAACCGGAAGAAGAGGGTGAGGAGCCGGGCATTGATTTTGATTCCATGGCCTTGGAAGAAGATACTGAAGAATCGGAGGAGATTGAGTTGGGCCTCGATGATCTTCAAATCGATGAGAGTGGGGAACTCGAGGTCCGCACGGAATCTGAATCAGCGGGATCGCCCACAGAAGACTTACTTGATTTGGAGAATATCGACATAGAGCTCGACGACCTGGATGAAGATACTAAGTGAAGAACCCCGCCCCGTGGGCGGGTTTCTTCTATTGAAAAAGCCGGAATACCCAGTACACAGCACGGGGTATTCCGGCTTTTTCACATAAAACATCCTCAAAGCCAAAAATTCGTCTTGACCTGCAGCCATAGTAACGTTATATTGGGTCCCCCATGCCGAGATAGCTCAGTCGGTAGAGCAGGGGACTGAAAATCCCCGTGTCCGCAGTTCAATTCTGCGTCTCGGCACCAAGAAAAAACAAATACCTTTAAGATCAGATTAAGAAGAAGATCCATTTTGGCCGCTGCCTCCCCTGGCCCCTCCCATCAAGGGATGGGAATTATAAGGATGCCATTCATCCCCGCCTTAAAAGGCGGGGCATTCTGGCATATAGTCGTAAAGGGTCAACCATCAAGAATTACAAATTGAATATTGAGAACCTGCCCGCCGTACTATACTTTGGCAGGCGGGTTGGACATTGGACATTATCCTTCGAAAAGTTATACAGGTGTTAGTACCCCGATTTATTGAGCAATAAAGGGGTGTTCAAGGCAGGCTTTTTCGACCCTGACTGGTTCGAATCGTATCTCCTGCCCTCCGGGCCTCCCGGATTCCCTTTAACAGGTCCATTTGGATACGTCCGGAAACACCAACGCCACTTCTTAGAAGCCGTTCGTAGTATTTTCCAGCCAGTTCTCCCCTGCCCGTTTGAATCAGGGCCGCGATCAACTGGGACCTGCAAACGTATGCGTTCACCGTTGCTGTCTCAAAGCATATGGAGACCTGCTTGATCAGCCTTTCCGGGGAGAGGGGCAGAAAGATGGAATCATATTCACCGAAAAATCTTATGGCCTGATAAGCATCTTTGACGGTCCCATAGGGTTCCACCTCCTTCACCACATCCTCCAGAAGTTGCTTCAGAACTGCTAGCATCCTTCCAGGAACCTGGCCGTTGGAATCCAACTCCCCCTCCAACGCAAGCCTCAACATCGCCATGCGGAACCGGCGGTTTTTCTTTTTCCAGCCCAGGGAAAAATTGACGTTTTTAGATCCGTAGAGAACCGGAAGGGCGCGTTTGATGGTCTCAATTTGCGCTTCCGGTTTTTGCGACATCCACCGTGCGAGCAACGTGTTTTCAGAACCCAGGCGCACCCAGGGTCTGGTGGAGCGTTTTTTCATGATGTCATTCACTCTTAAATCATCCCCGTAGAAACTCTCCTTACCGGCCAGAAAGGCCAGTTTAGGGCGTTCGAGAGAATGATACTCCGTCCCAGCAAAATACTCCACCGGGAGCCACAGTTCTAAAGCAAGAAGGGACTCAGGCCCCGTCACATTAACACTGCGGAGCTCTTCGGCAACGGATGGAATCCTGAAACCACGTTCCACGTTTTTAAGGTGGCGGTCACTAAGGGACGCTTTTGAGCCGATCAGCAGGATGGCGGAACCCGCCTTGAATAATCTCACAAAGGGAAAAACCGATGCAAAGGTGTTGGTGATGATACCCAGTGTCCGGGAGGA
>DAOVAK010000496.1 GCA_030671095.1 Deltaproteobacteria bacterium
GAAGGGGGACCCCTTTGATACCGCCCATCGCATTGATCTCTTCAACGGCCATCTGGGCAGCAATCATGTTCTTTGTGGTCCAGTCGCGCCAAGTCCCAGTAATACCCCATGCCGCTCCAATGAGAACCTCCTGGCCAGCCAGCTTGGATTCGGCCCTGACGGCATCAACGGGGCAAATGAGCGTGATGATCCCGAAACAGAAAATGATCGTTAACAATACACCCAGTTTCCAGCCACCTTTTGAACCTACTTTGAATCTCTCCATGAATTCTCCTCCTTTCTTTTTCCTCGGACAGGCATATAATTTCTACCTCCGAAGATGGAATTAAAAGAACCAATCAATAGCCCAGAAGAAATGCGGCAACTACTTCTCAGCTAAAGATTCCCAATAGGTTTCAGGGTCCACCGGCTTCCACCAGGGTTCCATGCCCAGGTCCCTGCAAATCACACCTGCCGCATTGTAGCCTGGCGCGCCGGTTATATTCCCACTCGGGTGCGTGCTCGCACCACACAGGTAGAGCCCTTCCACGGGTGTGCGATACTGGCTGCACTCGAGGAAGGGTCGCCTGTCCACGATCTGATTTTCGCTCAACTCTCCCACCTGGATATCGCCTCCCACCATGTTTGGCAGGTGCCGTTCGATATCAAGCGGTGTGACTCCGAAAACATCAACCGTATTATCGGGTGTCAGATTCTCAGCATACGTGGCCAGGTGTTTGGCGCATTGCTCTGTGTACTCGTCGCGAATCTGGTCCCACCGCTCCGGACCCCCTTCCTCTTGGCACAGGTTTCCGGGGGCGACCTGCCAAAAAAAGGCCGTACACTTGCCTGGCGCGGCCTGGGTGGGATCATGCTGGCCTGGAAGACCTCCTATGAGCTGGAGCGACCGTGGCAATCGCCGGGCCGCGCAGTCCTTGTAGAGCTCGATGATATCACCTGTTCCCTCAAGACCCGCAATGATGTACCATGCCTTGTCCACATCCGGGTCCCACTCGGCCGCCTTCCAGTAAAGGCGCTCATTTAGAGCCAGATGCAGGGTGAAGAGGGGTGTGGTGTTTGAATACTTGAATCCTTCCACTTTCTTGACGAAACCGGGATCCAGATGCTCAGCTCCCACCATATCTAAAAAGGTCTGGTTCGGGTTAATGCAACTGGCCACGAACTTGCGGGCTCGAAACTCCCGGCCATCCCGAATCTGTACACCCACGGCCCGACCATCTTCTACGAGGATCTTGGTCACCTCCTGCGCTTCTATAACGTGAGCGCCAGCTTTAACAATCATTTTGTGAAGCGTATGGGCCAGACTGTGTGTAGAGTTCTTTGCTATCTGGGTATTCACACCTGAGGCAACGGCTGCCGGGGCGAGAAACCCGAGCCTTTTCGAATCGGTCTCGAAACCCCGGATTATGGATAGAAATACGAACATGGCACGAACGGCGTCATTTTCGAAGAACTCGCTGAACACCTCCATAATGGAATAGGGCTCCCACTGCAGGTACTGGCGGCCCACCTCGCTTCTCTCCAGAATGGCCTTTTTCTTTTCAAAGGGCACAGGAGGAGAAAACTGCTCTATGGCGAAGATCTCCCGTGCCATATGGGCATATTTCTTGTTCACCTCAAGGAAGCTCTTGGCATCCCTGGCTGAGAACCGACCTATGGCATCTGCGGTCTTTTCCGGCTCATCGGCGTACCAGAGGAGTGCCCTGTGGTCTTTTAGAAGCATGGCCACTGAAACGGGCAGACGAATATACTCCTGGCCCAACTCCCCCAGCTCCAGGTCCCTGTACCAGACCGTATCACACACACCCCGGTGGTTGACGGAATGCACATTATGCCAAAAGCCCGCCTTTCCTTCGTGAGAATCTAGCCCACCTCCCATCTCCAGGTGGCGTTCGATCAACAGGATCTTCAGACCCGCTTTGGCCAGATAGCCGCAGCAGATCATGGCATTGTGACCACTGCCGATCATGATTCCGTCGTATTCATTGTTCATCGTTCAAAATGCCTTCTGCTCATCTCTTCTTTTCAATCTAGTCTTATACCCCAATTGGGTGAAAAATTATGTTTCCAATCCTTGTAAACGCCAACGTCATACCCGTCCCGCATCAAGTGCGGGACGGGAATGACAGAAAATGCGTTTCATAGCTCACCAATAGACCGTATGTCAAAACCCGATTATTAACGTTGAATGAGTTCATAAACATATGTGCTACACTTCCCACCATTTCGGGCGCTTCAGGTCATCCATGATGACCTCTGCGGCAATCAGCCCAGGGGCCCCGATAATCCCACCCCCCGGGTGCATGCATGCCCCGCCCAGATAGAGCCCTTCAATGGGGGTGTGAAACTGGGCCAATTCGGGCAGAGGCCGAAAATGCTCCATCTGCGCAAAGTGCATTCGGCCCATGAAGACACCACCCTCCTTCATGTTGATAAATCGCTCCTCGATGTCTAGAGGCGTCTGGGTGGTCGCTTTGAGTATGTTATCCTCTGTCAGGTTGGGGGCATACTCCCGCCACTTGGATATACAGCGCTCCATGTATTCATCTTTCACCTCATCCCAGTCTGCGTCCTTCAACTTGTAGGGAACCAGCTGCCAGAGAAAAGCGGTGTGAAATCCTTCTGGCGCCTGAGACGGATCAAACCAGGTCGGGACGCTGGCAATGAAGCCCAGCTTCTCGGGAAGCCTGCCCTGACGCACTTCCGAAAGAACTGACACAAAATCTTCGGGCGTATCCAGCCCAATATTCAACCGGAAAGCCTGGTTCACGTCTTCATAGCCAGGTTGGATCTTAAACAGAGGTGCCTCACGCAAGGCCATGTGAACGGAGAAGACCGAGAACTCATCCAGACGAAAGCCCTTGACCTGCTTGACAAATTCATCCTCCAAGTGTTCTTCACCCACCAGTTTCAAGAAGGTTTGTTTCAGGTCAATGGTGCTGACCACGATTGGGGCCAAGTATTTGCTGCCATCGCCTGTCTCCACACCCACTGTCTTGCCATCCTTAATCAGGATCTTTTCCACATGGGCGACCGATTTGGTTTCGCCTCCGTTTTGAATCAGCGCCCGCCACAAGGCGTGGGCAGGGGCATGTGATCCGCCAAGGGCAATCTGGGAATGCTCCACCTGACAAACCACCAGCGGTAC
>DAOVAK010000660.1 GCA_030671095.1 Deltaproteobacteria bacterium
ACTTATAACTTTTCAGAGGGAGGTTTTTATGTTTAAAACAGTATGCAAGACAATTTTAACTCTACTCTTTCTCACTGTCGGTCTTACTAACATTTCATGTAGTGCTGAAAAAAAGTCGCGGTAGGAACTGCCCTTTCGGGCAGCCCCCCGCACAGATCCGGACGGGCACTACTAATGCATCCGGCTCCTGCCTTAGGTATTAACGCCAAATCGTCGCAGGGGATAAGGATGATGGATTTTAGCAGGTGGTAACCAGTGATCAATATAACGCTGCATACGCTTCCAGGTAACACTTGGCTTTTGGCTACGTCGGTTCAGAACCCGATGCCAATGTTTAGCGATCTGGAATCGAAAAGTATTAAGCGCATCTCCATTCATAGGGACACCATAATATCTGTTGTGCCCTTCGATAACAGAGGTGAGCCACTGGCCTACATCGGGTACTGGATCATGCATTCGCTTACGAAGTTCAAACTTAACTTGCTTCAGTTTTGCTCGCAACTTCTTGCGCTTCGTCTTGCGGACAACCGTAAACATCCCATTACTTCTTTTCTTCCCGCAAATGTGCGTGAAACCAAGGAAGTCGAATGTCTTCGGTTTCTTTTGGCCTCGCTTCTTGGAATTGCCTATAGCATATGCACCAAACTCAATAAGTCGAGTCTTTTCTTCATTCAATTCCAAGTCGAACTTCTGAAACCTTTGTGCAAGGGCTTGTTTGAACGTTTCCGCATCAGTCTTCCTTTGAAAGCCTACTACAATGTCGTCAGCCCAGCGAACGATGACAATGTTTCCTCGTGTCTGGGTTTGTCTCCACTGGTGAGACCACAAATCAAAGACGTAATACAGATAAACGTTAGCCAGAAACGGCGATGCACTTCCACCCTGAGGTGTACCCTCCTTGCTAAATTGGAGATTTCCATTATCAAGCACACCAGCGTTCAACCATTTCTTGATGAGTCGCACAATGCGCTTGTCTGCGATTCGGTGCTCGATGAACTTAATCAACCATTCATGACTTATCGTGTCGAAAAATTTACAGATATCAACACTGAGCACCCAGTTCACCTTTTGCGTCAGCAATCCGACGTAGAGAGCATCCAGTGCATCATGCTGGCTTCTCTCAGGCCGAAAGCCGTACGAAAACCCGAGAAAGTCGGTTTCGTAAATCGCATTCAATACCTCTACCACTGCTCTTTGAACAATTTTATCCTCAAGCGCGGTGACACCCAATGGTCTTTGCCGACCATCGTCTTTAGGTATAAATACTCTACGAACCGGCTTTGCCCGATACCCTCCCTTTTTGAGTCTGAAAGAAAGGTTTTGGAGATTTTCCTCCATCCTCTCCTCATAGTGACGCCACGTTTCCCCATCAATACCTGCCGAGGCATCTCTTTTGAGATTCCAAAAGGCGTATCTAAGGGTATCCATATTGTAAACATGGTGCAGAAGGGCAGTGAATCGCAGCCGTTTATCCCTCTTAGCTGCTTGACGTATCCGCTCCAGCGCATGTTGCACGTTTTGTCGGCACTGTGTCCGAGACGTGGTTTGCTGACGCAGATTTCCTTTGGCCATACCCCTTCCCTTCATCCCCTCCGCCACCGTTTTATCAGCTTTGTTCGGAGACTTCGCGGGTACTTTGGGTATGTCCGACTTCCTGTGTCCGTTCATCATCGGCGTATGTCCTCAGACTTCCCGATGCGTCCCTTTGATGCAGATAGGGAGGCACACAGGATATCCCGGTTCTCGCGCAGGTTGTTTCCGTACATGCATGGGGTCTCTGACCTCGCGGAGTACGTCCAAGTCTCGCCATTACGACTCATCCGTTGTTGCCTTCCGCACCCTCCTACGTCGTCGGCACTCCGTAACGTTATTTCGCGGCTCAATACCCAGCCTGCACGTGCCTCTGTCAACGCTTCACGGAAGCCATTACTGGCAACCGCACATGACTCGAGGTCAGTATGGGTGGCTAACCCTTTACTGTATGACTCTTTCATTCACAACAACCTGCCGGTTTATCCCGGCGCTATCAGGAGGAGCACTATGAGACGCAAAAAATTTAGCGCTACCGCAATGGTTTTCTACCTCTTTGTATTTTGTACACTGACATTCGGAGTATTAGGGTGCGAACAGTCCAAACACATCCCGGACACACTGGAGACCGCCTTAGCCAAAGATGGTTCCCTCTGGGAGAGGGTGAGTGAGTCCGGCTTCGGTGATGATGAGAATGCGGCGGTGGTAGCTATGAAAGAATACCAGGGACGCCTTTATGCAATAGTCAGAAATGATAAAGAGGGGGTTGAGGTATGGAGGACTGCCGGCACTGGGTGGGAGCAAGTGCTATTTCCGGATGGGGTGACCAATGGCATCTACAATAATCTGTTCATCAACTCCCACATGGGAGCAATGATT
>DAOVAK010000678.1 GCA_030671095.1 Deltaproteobacteria bacterium
GCCTCACATGCCTTTACCGAAGGGACAGTGTGGATAGGTGCACTCAGCGCAGTCTTTGCATAGACCCCCATGGCCCAAAAAGGCCAGTTCCGTCTTGCTAATGCGTTCTCCAACCAGGATGCGCGGCAGCACAATATCTAGGACCGTTACCCTGTGATAAAGACCACATGCGGGCACTCCCAGGAGTGGTACCTCTCCCAGATAGGCTACCAGGAACATGGCACCTGGAAGAACGGCTGCACCGTAGTGGATTTCAGTGGCTCCCGCCTGCAGAATCCCATGACGAGTCACATCGTCCGGATCCACACTCATGCCCCCGCTCAACAGGAGCAGATCACAACCCTTTTCAAGGTGGGACCGAATCACTTGGGCGATTGCACCCACGTCATCCGGAGCAAATCCCACCGCCATGACGTGGGATCCAAGCGCATCCAACTTGTCGGTGAGAATGGGCGCGAAGCGATCCTCAATGAGACCATGATAGACCTCGTTACCCGTGATGACCAGACCCACCCGGGCATGTCGTAAGGATTTCACCGAAAGGACGGATCCGTTCTGGCTCGCTATGGCTGCGGCTCGCTCGATAGGCGCACGTTTCATCACGAGGGGAATGGCCCGGGTGGCTGCCACCAACTCGCCCTCCTTCACCAGGGTGTGGTTGTGAAGCGTTGCGCACATGACTTCATCCACCATATTGAAGGCGGCCAGAGCGGCGGTGTTGACCATAAGCAGGCCATCCCGATCCGCCAGCAGCCTGATCTTCCCTTCTTTCGGCTCATCCTTCCAGACGACGCCCTCTCCGGCCAGGGATTTGGCCAGGATGGCGGCCGCCTCATTCTCATGAATTTCGTCTTCTTCTATGTCAATGACATAGAGATGATTTTTTCCCAGGCGTTGGAGACGGCAGAGATCCTCCTCACAGACTGTGTGCCCCTTGCGAAAGGCGGGTCCCTTGAACTCTCCTGGGCGAATCTCCGTAATATCGTGGGCCAATTTGGTGCCCACGGCCTCTTTTAATTCAATTTTTTTCAGCACTATGTGGACCCCTTCTTAGACGTATTGGGCGCGGCAAAACAGAGTTCGCCTTCTTCCGTCTTCTGACCTTCAGGCTCATTTCTGAAAGCTGTCAGTTTTCCCCCTGGCTCCGGTCTCCAGTTCATATCCGGCCAAGTGACCTCTTGGGCATTCTTGAAATAGGCCTCATGGGCGCATGGTTTGCAAAGCGTCATCCCATCCACTGCCACCTCACGATGATCACGGACAACCTGACCGCACCGGCTGCAGGAAACCTTGCGGCGAGTAGGCCCCGGCAGGTCGAACTCGCTCATATCCACCTGCACCTGCTGAACCCGGAAAAGCACGCTGTCTGGCATCCTCAGGTAGGCTTCCAGCTGCTGCATGGATTTCCCATTAATCTCTGGAGCATACACAGCTACCAAATCACGCGCTTCCTCAGTAGACAAGATCCTATGGGCCTTCCCAGTCTCCAGATTGACAAAGGTGGCGGCCATAATACCGTAATCCATGAATTTCAATGACCGCCGTCCCAATTTGACACCTGTCACGTGGGCAATGGCGTCTGCAGTGCATCGGTCCATCTCCACGTAGACGATGAGCTTTTTTATCTGGTCCTGGCGCTTGGGATCATCCAAACCGATGAGACGGCATCCCAACATGGCCATGCGCACGCCTACCACCTGACCCGAGCAGAGATGGCCGTGGGCGACCGCAGATCCCTTGAGAAGCGTTTCAAAATCCTGCATAATTATCAGCCGAAAAGCACCTTATGTTAAAATTAACATAACAGGAAGCAAAAAATTTTTCACTATTTTTTTTCGCCCCATGAACCCACCTTCTAGGCATACGGCTTAAGCCGGGCGGCCCAGAATTCAGGCCTCGGGTGCCTCATACCGGAAGGGTGAGTTTTTATACCACCTTGTTGCATTTTTTGACTTGACTTTTCTCATGGAATACTGGTAAGAATTTTTTCGACAAATAGGTGTCATCTAGCCACAGGGATCTTCACCGTCCAGCATCTGAAATTCTTCATGTCTTCCAAATACTTAGGGGGCACATGGCAGAAGCAAAAGCCTCATCTGGATCGAGAAAACCCGCCTGGAAAGGGGCTATTAGGCCCGCCATTTACATAGCCATCGGCATCGTTATAGCCTTCCCCATATTCAGTATCACCTACTACACCATGGTTCGCACCACGACGCCGCAATTCTGCGCCATGTGCCACGAAATCCAGTTTGCCTATAACACGTGGAAGACCTCAACCCACGCGAATAATGCCCAGGGATTTGT
>DAOVAK010000269.1 GCA_030671095.1 Deltaproteobacteria bacterium
CAGTCGGCGGGCATTCTTTAGAATGTTTTCGATAGAAGGGTGAGACGTGCCATTGGCGAGTGGTGCGACTGCCGTATGCAAGGTTGTGACACCTGATTGAATCGCTTCCAGATAACACAGAGGAGCAAGTCCCGAATTACAATGGGAGTGGAACTCGAGGGGTAGTCCCTCGCAATTCTTTCGAACAGTGGACACCATCTCCCTGGTGCCTTCCGGCGTTATAATTCCTGATGCATCCTCAATCATGATCCGATCAATATAATCCTTTGCTTCCATTAACCGTCGGGTCTTTCGCGCCCAATACTTATTCGTATGGGCTGGGCTGGAGGTATACATCAATGAGGGCACGACCTCGACGCCCTCAGCCTTGGCTATACGCGCGAAGTAAAGGAATTTCTCCATTTCATACTGGTAATCGCAAATCCAGAAACTCTTTATTCCATTGGCAACGGATCGCTTTATCCAGAGGGTGATGATATCACGCGGGGTACTCAGATCAAAGGAGGAGAGACTTCCGATCTGGTAGGACCCGCGAATAGGGGTTCTTGTTATCAGTTTGGAAAGAGTCCTGATCCTCTCCCAAGGATCCTCATTGAGAATGCGCACCTGCACAGTAAACGCTTGACTGCCAACAGTCGCGATGGCTCTGTATCCAACCTTATCCATCGTTTCGGCAATCGGGGTCATATGTTCGGTTCTCATCATAAAACCCCAGAGACTTTGTTGAGAATCTCGCAAAGTCTGATCAACAAAGCTGATCTCCTTCATTATGAGTATGGATCTCCTTCCCGTAAATGGCTATGAAAACGCATCATCTATCGATCGCATCCAAATCCGAAAGATGGAACAGGACCCGAGCGTTTATGGGCCGCAATTTTTCAAACATATAGAGACCAACCCAAAGGCCAATGACACATATTTGCCAACGTCGCCTGGACTTAAACTTTAGTGGGTGATAAACCCCTTACTGGTATCATGGAAATTGATCCCTTTTCAAGGATAACCCCATTCAGGAAACGCTCATTCAAAAGGTATTATGACGTTTCCATTTTGTCAACTGAAAAGGCTCAGCATTTCTTGTCCAGTTTCCTGATAAATAAGGTTCTCTTGTGACTTATAAGTCTGATCCGCCAATAATTTTCTGTTTCTGCTTATAACATGCCGTAATTATTATATATATAAGCCGGAAGCATTCTCCGCGCACATATACTCCATTTTCTCCTGAATTATATGGCTTCTTGCTCCATAGAACGGAGTTTCCTGAGTGTCAACCAAGAGGCATTTCATATATCAAATTTATGGATCCTTTGCCTCCACTGAGAAATCGAGGTCACAGTTGCGAGCATGACATCCGGGTTTACAAAACAATTTCGACAAATCCACCTTTGTACGCTGTCCCGAATGCCGGATGAGTTCAAGAATTTACATTGCAAAACGACCATATCCCCAAAGGTGAAAGGCGCTTTAGAGATTGACCCAATGGATTTAATTAGTAATATGAGTGAGGTTTAATATCGCTTGTTCAGGGCACAAGATAGGCTTAGACACGTATGACGGTGAGACGACTGATTCGGCTGAGGAGCCCCCGATGGGAGCGGATGAAAATAATACCATAAAAAGAATCGAGAAGATCAGTGAACAGGTCTTGGGCGGCATTGTTCAGAGCATAGAAGCGACCGTGGTGCTGCATGATCGGGAGCTCAAAGTGGTCTTTGTCAATGATTCATTTGAAAAGGTCTTTGAGATTCCGGCGGAAGACGCCATGGGCAGGTCCCCGATGGACTTCCTTCCGGAGTTTGATGAGCGGCACAAAGAAGCTATATTCTCCAGGCTCCAAAATACTTTGATGACCGGCATGAAAAGTCCTTACCACGAATTCTCTTATTGTTCTCCCGCCGGAAAATATCGTCAGCTATTAGCCATCTCCATACCTATATTTGATAATAAAGGGGAGATAAGTCACGTCATGAGCGTGATACACGACGTAACGCGTAGAAAGGAACTGGAGCAGGAAGCGGTCAAGGCGGCAAAGCTTTCCTCTGTCGCAGACATGGCATATACACTTGCCCATGAAATTAACAATCCACTAACTGGGATAAGGTTAGGACTCTCCACGCTCTACGATGGTCTAAAAAAAGAGGAAAATATTCAGATCCTGGATAGTGTCATGAAAGACTTGAACCGAATACAAAACACGGTTCATGGTTTTTTGAAAGCAAGAAAGAAGCCAACTCGCTTGAAAAGGGAGAAACTTTCCATCATAGAAGATATTATTGACGATGTTCTTTTCCATCTATCGGGGCAGCTGGATATTCAAAACATAGAAGTACAAAAACACCTCAGCAGCGGTGATTCTCATATTTTGATGGATAGGGAAGGGATTCATCAGGTGGTACTCAATGTGTTGCTTAACTCCATTCAGGCCATCCGCAGAGAAGGTAAGATCACTATTTCCACGACCATCACTTCTCAAGAAGAGGGCGGCATGGGAAAGGAGCCCCTATTGTGCATATCTGTGGCCGATTCGGGAGTGGGGATAGAGCCAGAAGAGAGTCAGGGAGTCTTCAAGCCCTTCTATAGTTCAAAACCGGGTGGGACGGGCCTTGGACTTTCCATTTCGAAGAATATCATTTCCAGCCACAGCGGTTCCATGGAATTTGAAAGCGAAAAGGGCAAGGGTACGACAGTCCGCATTTACCTGCCAATTACTAGCGAAGCTCCGCCTTAACCCGACGAGTCGATGTAGGTAATGTATCATTGCTTGGCGAAGCGATGCTTGATGCTGGATGCTTGATGCTGGATAGATAAAAAGGGATTCATTTTAATCCGGTATCACGTGGTAACTTGTAGGAATCAACAAGTAGTCCAAAACCCTGGCCCAGACCTGGCTTACAATGCATGAGCTAGAGGACTTCCGTTTGGGAAATATTAGGTCGTCAACAGAACGAGCAACATAAATAGCGCCAGGGCGGGCTTGACACAAATCTTAAGATCTTAGCTTTTGAAGACATGCAGTGAGTGAGTTTGGGATCATGGAGTTAGTGAAGAGCATATTAATCCTTGATGATGAAGAAAACATCCGAAAGTATCTTGGGCAATCCTTAGCTAAAGATGGTTTTGAGATATACACCGCCCAGTATGGCAAGGAAGGGCTCAATCTTTTGGTTCAGAAACACATTGATGTGGTTCTACTTGATCTAAATCTTCCCGACATTAGCGGGCTTGAAGTCCTCAAAGAAATCAAAAGAGTTGACGTGCAGTCTGTTGTGATCATTATTACTGCATATGGAGATATAAGCAGCGCTGTTGAAGCCATAAAACTTGGCGCCTACGACTACCTGACAAAGCCCTTTGATGTGGAAGATATTAAGATTGTGATTAACAAGGCCTTGAGGATTATTGGCCTAGAGAATCGTATAAGGCTCTTAGAGCAGCAGGTGAGTCGGTATCAATATGGGGAACTCATAACGCGCAGCAAGAAGATGTATAACCTGCTTGAATTCGTGGATATGATCTCCAACACAACAGCGACAGTTATGATTTATGGCGAGACCGGGACAGGAAAAGAATTGATTGCAGCGCTAATTCACAGAAAAAGCCCGAGAGCAGAAAAGCCCTTCGTGACCATTGACTGTACCTCACTGCCTGAAAATCTTCTGGAAAGTGAGCTCTTCGGCCATGAAAGGGGGGCATTTACTGGTGCAGTTGGACTAAAGAAAGGACTCTTTGAGGTGGCTGATGAGGGCACCGTTTTTCTAGATGAGATAGGAGAGTTGCCCCTATTACTGCAGGCCAAAGTTTTAAGGGTGCTAGAGACAAAGAGTTTTCGGCGAGTGGGGAGCGAGAAATACCTACAAACCGATGTGCGCATAATTGCCGCGACCAACAGAGATCTCAAAAAGTCCATTGAGGAGGAACGCTTCAGAAGTGACCTTTTTTATAGGCTCAACGTGATTCCTATTTCTCTCCCCCCTTTGCGGGAGAGAAAAGAGGATATTTTCCCTGTGATAGAGTACTTTGTGGAATTTTTTAATAAAAAGATAGGACGAAACATCTCAGATGTGTCCAACGAGGCACTTAAGCTGCTTATTGATTACGATTGGCCAGGCAACATTCGTGAATTGAAGAATGTAATTGAACATATGGTCATCACCAGTATGGGTGATGTGATCAGAGCAGAAAGCCTGCCCACAGAGATCAGGGGCACTCAGATGGAATTGGCTTTCCACTCAGGCGATTTAGTGGCGAGCGATTCAGAAACATTGCCGGATTACAGAAAGGCAAAAAAGGCAATAGTAGCAGGTTTTGAAAAGAATTATCTGAAAAGGCTGCTGGATAAGAACGAATGGAACATATCTCAGAGCGCCAGAGAAATAAAGATGCACAGGAGTAGCTTTCAGCGTCTCATGCGTAAATATGGTTTGCGTAAGCAGATATAAAGAAAACGGGCTCAGTGCGGCATCGGAGCAACGGGAAAAGGTGGTGAACTGGGAAGGATTCATCAAAAAGCTTTTTGAAATGGCCGAGCCATACCTTGCCACAAGGGGTGACCTATTGCATACGCAGGTGGCCCATGAATACGCATTGTTGCTATTGGAAAAAGAGGGAGGAGACAGGCGCATTGTGGAACCAGCGATCATTTTACACGATGTGGGTTGGTCCAGACTTGATCTGGAGGAGATCGAGGGTTCGTATGGCGTGCGCGCGGCCGGCGAAAAAGCGGCTCGCCTTAATCGGATACATGAATTGGAAGGGGCTGCCATTGCTCGTGAGTTGCTCGAAGAAATGGAATATGAGCCTTCATTGATTGATCAGATCGCCCCTATTGTTGAAAGGCATGATTCGGGACGCCGGCCAAAATCCCTAGAGGAGAAACTCGTCAAGGATGCAGACAAGCTTTGGCGCTTTTCCCAGGTAGGATATAGGAATGAGAT
>DAOVAK010000018.1 GCA_030671095.1 Deltaproteobacteria bacterium
CAGGGATCTCGCAGCGCTTTACCTTATTTCATATTAGGGTTATGTTCCGGCTACTCAGGCTATTGGAGCAGGGAAACCCTGATCCACCATCAAGGCATCATCTGCCGTTCGACAGGCTCACGGTCCTGAGCAAGGTCGAAGGACGGCGTTGCCTTCGATCGCTCCTCCCCCCGCCTGCGCGGGGGCAGGCTTGCGGCGTATTGCTCTATACGCCTCAGTCGTCGCTCCTCGGCGCCCCCGCTGTTAGCGGGATTTCGCAGGGCTCAACTTGCAGGTAATACCTTGCTGGTGATCAGGAATTTTCAACAACCTGCTGATTTCAGCTTTGACACATAAATTAGAGGGTGGATATGGGGGAAATACCTATAGCTCCAGCTCGCTCTCCTCTTTGGCCGCTTCGATGATCATGGTGGAGTTTTTTTCTTTGGCGAGCTTTTTGCACTGAGCCTTGATTGCTGTCACTTCTGGGTCTTTTCTGGAGGGATCGTGATGAAAGAGGACCAGTTTCTTTACCTTAGCCCGATGCGCCAAATCAACAACGGATTGATAATCTGAATGGCCCCAGCCTTCACGTCTATCGATCTCCTGGGGCGTGTATTGACAGTCATGAATGAGAATGTCCGCATTTTCAGAAAACTCAGCATATCCTTCAGGTTTCCGTCCTTCCCATGCGTCCTCTCTCAACTCATTGTCAGTAATGAAAACGAGGGTCTTTCCTCCTTCGCGAAAACGAAAACCAAATCCGCCCTGGGGATGCTGCAGGGTAACACTCTCAATGACCGTCCCGTCAATTTCCAGTTCACCCTGCTTCAGATGCTCAAGGTATTTGACCTCTGCTTTAATTTCATCGAATTTGATAGGGAAGAACCCGTCTCCCATCTTGCTGTCAAAGGTGCTTCTGAGCCCTTTCATACAGGTAGGGTATCCGTCAATTCGTATCCGAGTGGATGGTTCATAGAGTGGCGCAAAAAAGGGAAATCCGAGTATGTGATCCCAGTGGATATGAGTCATTAGGAGGTGAATGTCCACATGTTCATCACCTGAAACCAATTTCTCACCAAGGGCTCTAATGCCCGTTCCAGCATCAATGATAACCTTTCTCCCGCTCTGAAGCGTAAGTTCAAGGCAGGTGGTGTTTCCACCATACATGGTGGTATTCTTCCCAGGCACCGGAATGGAACCCCTGGTGCCCCAAAACCTTATCTTCATCCTGCATTACCCCGCATTCGCAGTCCAAAAACCCCCTGATCCACCATCAAGGCATCATCTCCCCGCCGAGACGGGATTTCGCAAAGCTCAAGCGGCGTTGCCTTCGATCGCTCCTCCTTGCGGCGTATTGTCTCATACGCCTCAGTCGTCGCTCCTCGGCGCCTTGCATCTAACACCTTGCTGGTGATCAGGAATCCTCTTTCCCCTTTCATTCTGGAAAGTTTTATTGAAATGGCTAACCCAATGGAATATGCTAAAAGAATGAAACAGTTATGGCAATTTACGTGATCCCTTCATTTGTGTCAATTTAAAAAACCAGTGAAACGAACATGATAAGAACCCCATGCTCATTACCTCTCAGGGATAATAAGATTATCCTACTCCTTGCATTCGCGCTCCTGTCCCCTCTCACCGTGCAGCCGTCCAGGGCAGAACCAAATCCACCCAACCCTTACATGGCCGTGACTGGACTCGCCGACCTGCGATCCACGTTCAGCGACGGAACGCATAGCATTGAGGAACTTGTACGAATGGCTGAATCCAGGGGATTTAAGGTTGTTTTCATCAATGACCATGATCGAATTGTCCTCTCCTATGGCATACCTCCGTTTCGAAGGATCATAAGATACAAAAAAGAATTCCCCTCTATAATGACCCACGGACCCGAGAAATTCTTGAAGGAAATCGAACGGGTATCCAAAAAATTCCCCAACGTCATAATCATTCCGGGTTGTATCACATCCGCCTATTACTACTGGACCGGCTCCTGGCTCAAGAAAAATTTGACCGTCCACGAGTATGATCGAAGGATTTTAATTCTTAATTTTAATAAGCCAAGGGATTATGCTTTGATCCCAAATCCCCACAACAAGCTGTCCCTCAAATACACAAAACAGCTACTCCCTGGGCTATTAATATTCCTGATTCCCCTTTTCATAGGATTCATACTCACAAGATGGAGAGGCTTCTACCGGTGGATAGGCATTTTCCTCATCATCTTTTCTGTTCTGGCCATTATGGATTATAACCCTTTCAGAAGTTCCCGGTTTAGCCCCTATGAAGGAGATCAGGGAATCGCCCCATTTCAGGAATTGATTGACTATGTCAATGAGAGAGGCGGGCTTTCTTTCTGGAATTACCCGGAACAGAGGTCTGGTATTCGGAAATATGGCCCCATTAGGGTCAATACACCCCCTTATCCCGAAGTCCTCCATCGGTCCAGGAATTACACAGGCTTTGCAGCTATCTACGGGGAAAACGTCACCGTCACAGACCCGGGCAAAGAGTGGGACAGGGTCTTAAATGAATATTGCCGCGGAGAGAGGCACAAACCGGTATGGGGGATATCTACAGCTGATTTCCACATGGACGGTCATTCTGTTCGAAGGCTCGGGTCTTACCCTACCACTTTCTTGGTTAGGGAGTTCTCCAAGAGAGGGGTCCTAGAAGCCATGGAAAAGGGGCGCATGTACTGTTCGCTGGGCAAGGGTAAAGTGTGGCCAAGGTTGGATTATTTTAACCTACTAGGAAACGAAGGTGAGAAGGCCTTCATGGGAGAGACATCGACCACTTCTCGTTACCCGGTCATCAAATTTAGGGTTTCTTATGATACTGAGAAGCCCATCCCTGTGAAGATTCTGCTTATTCGGGGCGGAACAGTGCTCCATACCTTTAAAGGAATGACGCCAATGGAAATAGAATATACAGACGACAAAGTACCACCCAACAAAAAGACCTATTACCGACTGATAGATTCAAAAAAGCATCTGACCTCAAATCCCATATTCGTAATCTACAAACCCAAGGGATTTTAGATTTTTGATTTTTGATTTGCGATTTAAGCTACTAGATTGCAAAATACCAGATATGGCTGGATCCACCATTCAGCCTGGAGGCCAAAATGGACGAAAAAGAACTAAAAGACAGAACGAAGCGATTTGCTCTAAGGGTAATTCGACTAGTGCAGTCTTTGCCTAACACCATGGAGGCTCAGACAATTGGGAGACAACTTCTGAAAGCGGGGACCTCGGTTGAGGCAAATTACAGAGCTGCGTGCAGAGGGCGATCCAGGGCAGAATTTGCGGCGAAGTTGGGAATTGTCGAAGAAGAGTCGGATGAGAGCGCGTTTTGGCTGGAAATCATTATAGAAGCTGGTTTGTTGAAAAAACACCTGGTCCAATCCTTACTGGATGAGGCTGACGAACTTGTGGCAATTATGGTTGCGTCAAGAATATCAACAAAGAAGAATCTCTAACAATCGCAAATCGCAAATCTAAAATCCAAAATCGAGAATGGGATGTCATGGTTAGTGTTAAACGCTGGCACAAAGCCGCGAATATCTGGTAAACTCCCAAAAGGTACGTGTCATGTGTGGAATTTGCGGAAAACTGGTTTTTGATGGGCAAGGCATAAGCGAGGATCTGCTTGAGGCCATGTGCAAATCCTTCTCCTACAGGGGTCCGGATGATGAAGGCACTTTTGTTTCTCCTCCTGTGGGTCTAGGGCATCGCAGATTGAGCATCATTGACCTCTCCCCCGCGGGACATCAGCCCATGAGTAATGAAGACGGGACCATATGGCTCGTCTTTAACGGCGAAATATATGATTTCCAGGAACTCAGGGAGAGGCTCAAATCAAATGGGCACACCCTGAAAAGCCGTACCGATACTGAAACCATCATTCACCTCTTTGAGGAAGAGGGCATCGATTGTCTGAAGCACCTGAACGGCATGTTTGCCTTTGCCCTCTGGGACGGGAGGCAACAAAAACTTTGGATCGGAAGAGACCGTTTGGGCATAAAACCCCTCAATTACTACTGGGATGGCAGGCAGTTTGTCTTCGCTTCAGAAATAAAGGCCATTCTATGTGATCCTGACGTATCTAGGGAGATAGATCCGGAGGCGCTGGATCTATACTTGACCCTAAACTACATCCCGGCCCCAAGGACCATCTTCAAAAACATGCGAAAACTGATGCCGGGAAGTTACCTTGTTGCAGAGAAGGGGAAAATATCTGTAGAGACCTACTGGGATATCTCGGTGGGGGCAGAGCAGAGAGAAGACACCCCAACGCGCGGAGCACCCGGAGAAGAAGCAGGGGACCTCAAACAACGTCTTTACGCCCTGCTGGAGGGTGCGGTAAAACGTCGCCTCATCTCAGACGTTCCCCTTGGTGCCTTTCTGAGCGGTGGTATAGACTCGAGCATCATTGTGGCCCTCATGGCCAGAAACTGCGCCCGCCCGGTGAAAACCTTCTCAATCGGGTACAAAGACCTTCCTTCCTTTGATGAGACAAAATACGCCCGAGAGGTTGCCAAATTCAACAAGACTGAGCACCAAGAGTTCAAGCTTGGATACAAGGACATTTTAGAGGCCTTTCCCGCGGTTTTGGAGACGCTTGATGAGCCTTTTGCAGACTCTTCTGCCGTTCCCACCTTCATCGTCTCCAGGGAGACCAGGCGTCATGTGACCGTTGCCCTTTCTGGAGATGGTGGGGACGAACTCTTTGCGGGGTACAGGATGTATCTGGGAGAATACTGGTCCCAGTACTACGCCAAAATACCTCTCTTTTTTAGAGATAGGCTGATCGCCCCCCTGATCAATGCCTTGCCAGACGCAAGAGATAAGCCGAGCCTGGAAATGGTGAGAAGGATGAAAAAATTTGTCAGGGGAATGAGTTCTGCTTTTCCCGATCGATTCTACGGCTGGCGCGAGGTCTTTTCTTTCTCCACGAGGCAAGAATTGTTGAACAAGCCACCAGAAGAGAATCTCTACCTCAACTTGGTGCGTGAGATGGTGGAAGAGGAAAAAGACCGTTTTGATGGCGATATCATCAACCTCATGCTGTATATGGATGTGAGAGGTTTGCTTCCCGGAGATATGCTCACCAAAGTGGACCGAATGAGCATGGCCAATTCCCTGGAGGTGAGGGTGCCTTTTCTGGATCACACCTTTGCAGAGTATGTTTTCCAGCTAAAAGGGAATATGAAACTAAAAGGAAAAAACAGGAAATATATCCTCATGGAAACGTTTAAAGATCTCTTGCCTCCTTCCCTCCACAGAAGGCCAAAATGGGGTTTCGAGATGCCCATAGGGGTCTGGTTGAGGAATGAGTTGAAGTTTCTCATCGATGAATATCTCTCTGAAGACCTCATCAGAAAACAGGCATTCTTTAATTATGAAATAATAAAAGGTTTGATCAATCACCATATGAACGGCCGTCAAGATACCTCATGGCACCTATGGAATCTTATTGTGTTTCAACATTGGTATAAGACATATTTTTGATGCTGGATACTGGATCCTGGATCCTGGACACAGGTCGGTTTAACGACCCACAAACCCACAAGAAAACATGAGGAGTATTGGTAATGAACTGTGATAAATGCGGAGATGCCATAGAAGTTGGAGAAGCGCGGGAACTCCATGGACAGACATTGTGTGATGACTGTTACATGGATGCCCTCTCACCTGCCCGTGCCTGTGACCCATGGGCAGTACATTCTGCGAAATCATTTATGAAGCAGCCAATCAAGGATCCGGGTGTGAATCCGATCCAGGCCAATATCTTGGAAATCCTCCAAGAAAGCGGGGGCGTTGAACCAAAGATCTTGGTTGAAAGGCTCCAGATAAAGCCATCAGACCTTGAAAGAGAACTTGCTTCACTCCGACATATGGAAAAGGTGAGAGGCGAACTTAGAGATGGCAAAAAGATGGTTCGCCTCTGGTAAAGCGTGGTGGTGATGAAAATAACCCGAGCCCTTTCTATATTCACCATCCTAGCCTTGCTATTTTCTGCCAGCGCCTGCCGTTTAAGCTACGTCCTCCATGCGGCTGCAGGTCAGGTTCGACTGCTTAATAACTCCATTCCCGTGGAAGAGGCACTAAAAACGGGTTCTCTTGGTCCCGATCAGAGAGAGCGCTTGCACCTTGTCGCTCAAGTTAAGGCCTTCGGAGAGAATGAGTTGGGATTAAAAGAGACGGAAAATTATCAAACCGTCTATTTGAAGTCCCATCAGCCTCCCATCTATGTGGTTGCCGCATCCCCCAAGGATCGTCTGATAAGGAAGACCTGGTGGTTTCCCGTGGTGGGACGGATGCCCTCCCTGGGCTTCTTTGACAAAGAGCGGGCAAGAGCAGAAAAAGAGAGACTGCTAAAAAAAGACCTGGATGTGATACTGGGTGTGGCCGATGCCTATAGCACCCTGGGATGGTTTCAGGACCCTGTGACCTTAAACCTCCTTGAGGGATCTACCGTGGATCTGGTGGAGACCATCTTACATGAGATGACACATACGACCCTCTACCTAAAGGGGGAGGGGGAGTTCAATGAAGGCCTGGCGGTTCTCGTGGGGAAGGTGGGTGCGATTCAGTTTCTGGAAAAAACATTTGGTCCGTCGGATCCCTTAACCATTGAGGCCAAAAAGAATGTTGAGGACGAACGCATATTCTGCACGTTCTTGGCCTCTCTCCTTCAACAATTGGAACAGCTTTACGACTCACCCATAAGTTATGAGGAGAAGTTGACCCAAAGGGAAAAGGTTTTTGAAAGATCCCTTGTGAAGTTCGGTGGAATCAAAGGTCAATTGCAGACACATAGATTTACCCATTTTGAAAGTGCCAAAATGAATAATGCCTATCTTCTCTCAATCGGGCTATACCATCGACATTTCCATCTTTTTGAGGCCGTATTAAAGGAAAAGGGGAACTCGATCAAAGAAACGATCTTATTTTTACGACAGTTCACCAAGGAAGAGGGGGATATCTTCAAGAGGTTACAGGATCGGTTAAGGCTTGCGGAAACGCCGCAATTACGCATCCGCGGTTTCTTGGCCGCATTACCACGCACTCCCGTAAGTGGTCTCAAATAAAGCGCCTTAGTTTATGAAAACAAGAAATAAGATCCTCATCACCCTTTGCCTCCTGGTCCTGCTATTTTTGGCCTCACTTTGCGTTGCATGCCTTTATCTCTACTATAATCCTTCTGCTGCAAAACCGTTTATCGAAAAAACCGTTTCCAGAACCACCCAAACAACATGCACGATCAAAACCCTCGCCTATTCCCTCAAACCCCTAAGCCTTCGCGCGGTGGGCATTACTCTCAGACCCATGGAAAATCGGCAGGCTCTTCATCTGCAAATCCGGGATCTCCACGCAGTTATGGATTTAGTAGGGCCATTCGGCCGCAAGACGCTCACCTTCAAGAGCCTCAAGATTGAAGGATTCTCCCTTCAAGTTACAGGAAAGGCGACGCTGCCCGGGTTAAAGGTGAAGGAAAAACGTGCGTCCTTTGTTGCTCGAATCTTAAAATGGGTTGTAGCGCTCTTCATTTTCCGGGACGTGACATTTCAGGCGGCAGAAGTGGTCAATGGTCATGTTACCGCTGAATTTGAGGATGCAACCCTTAGAGCAGACGGGATACACGCGGAGCTGAATTCTGAGCACCAAATCGCGGTCTCCGGAAGCATTCAGATCAAATCCCCTTCTCAAAATCTGATCATCACCGCTCCTCAGGTCCATGTGACGACAGACAGGGCCATCTCCTTGGTGGATCCGGAAATCATGGGAACATTGACGGCAAAAAATGCGACCTATCAGAGTCATAAGGTGAGTATAGAGCACATTGAAGCAAAGGCTGAGCTCACCTACTCTCAAAAGCAGAAAGCATTATTATTTAAACCCGCAGATTTACATATTGAGGGGATTGCCTTAAAGCATTTACCTGACATGGAATTGCCCGCCATGAGCCTGCACCTGAAGACGACAGGCCTTTTCAGTATGCAGGAGAGGACGCTTAAGGCCTCCAGGATAGATCTGAACTTGAACGATACCCTGCACCTAAAAGGAGAATTAGACATGGGATTCGGGGATCATAAAAAGTTCAGACTCCAAGTCCTGGATGGCCACTTCTTGGCCCAAGAACTGCTTACCCTCCTTCCTGATAAAATAAAAAGGAGATTCGCTCCCATCTCCCTATCGGGCCCCATTAATCTTCATGGATCTGTAAACGGTCTGAGGGAAGAGGAAAAATGGCGTCTGAATTGTGACCTTCAGTCCTTTTTCAGGAAAAGCCATATCACCTATGGGATGGGACATATTAGGGTGCACAGCAGGGTTAGCGGAAGCATTGGGGCTAAAGGAAGTTTCCCTCACATGAACATAAACGCAAGATTCGAGGGAGATAGAACCATGGTTTCGGGCGTGGGGATCCAACCCGAATCTTTCAAAGTGGGGCTTGACCTGTCGGGTAAACATCCAGTTTATCGGATCAAGGATCTTTCAGTGAAAATCCCTCGCGCCAAATTGCAAGTGGGGAAGAAAGATATTTTCGTGGAGCATCTTCAAGCGCAGACCCGGAAAGGCAGGATAGATGGAAAGAAAAAGGTCCTCTTTGTCCCTGAAATACGGCTTGATTCCTCCCTGTTGAAAAATCTTTTGATCGCTCTGGAGCTGGACAGAGAAAAGCTAAGCCTGCAACTTCAGGGAAAAGATGTGCGTCTCATCGAATCGGTTCTTGCCCTAGAGCTATTACCCCCTGAATGGCAAATCATTGGAAAGGATTCTCTTCAGCTAAATGCCGTCTTGAATGGGAGGGGAGATTGGACCTTCACCTCTCAACTTGGGCTTCAGGATCTCCGGTTTCAAAACCAAGACGCCAGTTCCATGGGAGAAAAAATCTCTCTCCATATGAAATTGGATGGCAAACTTGACGTCAAGCGTTCTCACATTGATGTGAAAGCAAACTTCAAGGTGGACGAAGGTGAAGTCCTCTACGATCGTTTCTATCTGGATCTGAATCGTAGTGCATTTCTTTCTTCTATTGAGGGTGAATATGTTTGGCCCCAAAAATCCCTGAAACTCTCCAGCCTAAGGTGTCTATTGAAAGATATTCTAAGGCTTGAGATGAATGGAACGGTTCATTTCCGAGCCCAGAAACCTCATCTTCATCTCTCCGTCAATGTCCCGAAAACCCCACTGGAACCTATTTTTCATCATTTTGTTCTGGAACCGTTCAAGGCAGAGAGGCCTTCTCTTACTTTGCTGAAATTGGGAGGAAGCATTGCCGCGGACCTAAATTTGACAGGCACCACGTCCAATTGGATGGCTAAGGGACGCTGCCAGTGGCATAGGGGTGAACTCTCCTCAACCGAGGGCGTCCTCTCGTTGGTGGGGATTGATCTCGACTTACCCATCTGGTACCAATCTTCACCTTCAAGTCAGGCGTTGGAAGTCAAAAGAAACAAATTGGGAGGGAGATTATCCATCGGGTCCTTTCGCCTACCTCCCCTTCCTGTGCAATCTCTCAGTCTCACCCTAGAATCCAGCCCAGACCGGCTATCCGTACCATCTTCCACCTTCCTCAAAGTTCCTGGAGGGAAAATCGAATTGGGGCCCGTCATGTGTAAAGACCTTTATGGTTCGCAGCGCTCCATCAAAACTAGCCTTAGCCTGGACGCTGTCAAGCTTGATCCCCTTCTAACGGGCATCTGGGCCAAGCCCATGACGGGGACCATAGAGGGGATACTGGACCCAGTACACTTTGAGGGCAACGAGCTGCGCACTAAAGGCAACCTAATGACAAAGCTATTTGGAGGTGAAATTCTTATCTCCGGTCTCGCTGCATCAGGGCTCTTCACACCCACTCCCCTGCTCAAACTAAACGCCAAGTGGAAGGACTTGCGTCTGGGCGATCTAACCAGAGAGACCGCATTTGGCAAAATAGAAGGAATCCTAAGGGGGTATGTGAACGACCTGGAAATTGCCTATGGCCAGCCCCAAAGATTTGATCTGCTCTTGGAAACAGTGAAGAAAAAGGGAGTACGGCAGAAAATGAGCCAAAGGGCGGTAGATAGTATCGCGCAAATCGGCGGCGGCCAGAGCCCATTCATGGGGGTAGCTGGCATTATGACATCATTTTTCGAAGAATTTCCCTATGAAAAGATCGGTATCCGAGCATCATTAGAAAATGACTTTTTTCGGATCAACGGGACCATCAGGGAAGGAGGCACAGAATATTATGTGAAAGGTAGTGGCGTTCCTCGGATAAATATTATAAACGTTAACCCAGATAACCAAATCAGGTTCAAAGACATGGTAAAGCGGATTCGGCGAGTTACCACCTCGAAAAGCGGCCCTGTCGTTAAATAAGCGGCGGGCAGGGAATAAGGAGATGAGACCCTGCTTACTGTTTACTGTCTACTGCATAGTATTTATAATAGGTAAAAGGAGGTCATTATGAAGAGACATGTAAAACCTATCTATGTACTCATTTTAGGTACGGCCATGTTCATCTTTGCTTGTGTAACCATTAATATCTATTTCCCGGCAGAAAAAGTGGAATCCGTAGCAGGAGATATTGTCAATGATATCAGAGGGACCAGAAGTGGTGAGGAAGAGAAACCTCAGGGCAATGATAAAAGTTCCCTTCTCCAGAAGACTTTGCTTGCACTTTCTCCCTCCCCTGCCTGGGCCCAAGAAGTGACAGGGGTCTCTAACCCGACTATCCGCTCGCTGAAACAGAGGATGAGAAGTCGTTACAACCAGATGAAGCCTTATTATCAGAGAGGGATGCTCAAGGAGGGTAACAACGGATATGTCTCCCTCGGCAAAACAACCGGGTTAGGGCTTAAGGAAAAGCGGGACCTTAACGCCTTCGTTGACGCTGAAAACAGGGACCGAAAAACATTGTACGTAGAAGTGGCCAAGGCCCTAAAGGTACACCCCATTGACTCTGCACAAATTAATAGGGTTGCAGAGATTTTTGCCAAAGAATGGCAAAAGTCTGTCAGATAATACAACCCTCTTTGCAGAGATTTTTTCAATCCTTTGAGAACACATGTCACGATTACCTATAAACTGTCCTTCCATTTCTGAAAGGGGACCGAGCTGATGTCGCCCAAGAGCAGGAGAATCAAAGAAACGGGCACAAAGACGCTGCAAAATGCTGCAGGCGTGCATGATGCAACGCTCTACGGCCAAATTCAGCAGACCCTTGCCGCTCACTCCCGCAATTCCGCAAAAAACCTGGAGTGGCTCTATGCCAATATGCACCCCTACTTCTTGATTACGATGAAGGAGGAAATCGGTGCGATCGTCAATCTGGCCTCGGCCCTTGGGAGTGTCGTCAATAATCAGAAAATCATTCTGGCAGACCAACCGGAAAAGCTCATCGTGGCCCGCCTGGACGTTCCGGGTTCCCTTTACGACACGCTTAAGACCCTCCAGGAGCGAGAGATCTCTTACGCTGAAATGCTTCACTCCTACGGGCCCATGCCGGGTGCAGATAGGGCCCTGGAGATACAAAGGTTCCAGTTCCAAAGGAAAAACCACGAGGAGATTGCCTCGGCAACTAAAGTGACGGTTCCACGTCAAATCAAAAAGGAAGTTCTCGTCAAGCTAAAGGGCTTGTATCTAGGGTTTGACTTTAAGGCATTAGATGAAGTTCTTCGCTTGATCTGGCTTAACAACGAGTCCTACATCCGGATTTCCCCTCCAGAACGTATTGCTCGGCTCCTCTGGTCATACCAGCAGGGCAGGATGCATGATGGGCTTTATTTGGATGTGGAGCAGAAAACGGACGAGACCCCTCAGAGGGAGTCCCGCATTTTGTTTTCTGTAGAGAGTCCGCCGGAGATGGGTTTCTTGACCCAGGTTAGTGAGGTTTTTCAGCGGCTGAAGATAGGGGTACAACGCTCCTATACCCTCAACATCAGTACGGGTGTGAGCCGTTACTTTCTGAGCACCTTCTACGTGAGAATCCTCGACGATAAATTGGTGGAAAAGGACTCTGACCTGTTCCGAGAATTAAAGACAGAACTCTATAACACACAGATTCTCTCCACTGCCAGAAGCACTTACAAGGACTTTGTGACAAACCGCATTATGACGGGTGAGGAGGCCTCCTTGACCAACGCCTTCGTTGCATTTTGCCACACAACCCTCGCCCACAGCCAACCAGACCGTTTCGATTTGGAGACCGTGAAGTCCGCCTTTCACTCAGATCCGGATTTCACGTTAAAACTGGTAAAACTATTTAAGAAGAGATTCGACCCGGGAGCCACAAAAAGAGAGGGCGCCTATAAAAAAGCACTCGGTGAAACCCTTCAGGCGATCGAGGGCTACAATACGGGGCACAAGTATCTTGATGAGATCAGGAAGACGATCTTCAGAACATGTATTCTATTCATTGACAATACCCTCAAAACCAATTTCTTTGTCCCCGAAAAGCATGCCCTTGCCTTTCGCTTGGATCCTGCCTATCTGGCTGAACTGGGGCACGAGTTTACCGCCGATCTACCTCAAGACACGCCTTTTCGTATCACCTTCTTCTTTGGCCGTTATGGCATGGGCTATCATATCGGGTTTTCGGACATAGCCAGGGGTGGGTGGCGTACCATCATATGTAGAAGCCATGATGAATTCATAACCAATACCGGCACTCTCTTCCGGGAAGTCTACGTCCTTGCCCACACCCAGCATCTCAAGAACAAAGACATTTATGAGGGTGGATCTAAGCTGACCGTTGTCCTTGATGCAGAGGCCGCCGACGCTGATGAGGCCGTCACGAACCGCCTTTACAAGCTTCAGTACGGCTTTATCAACGCCTTTCTCGATATATTCGTAACCGAGGACGGAAAAGCAAAAAACCCAAATGTGGTCGACTACTATGGTGAAGACGAGCCTATTGAGCTGGGTCCCGATGAGAATATGCACGATAGCATGATCGAGGTGATCGCTCAGCAGTCTGTGAAAAGGGGATATCTACTCGGCATGGGCATCATGTCAAGTAAGCGCGTGGGAATCAATCACAAGGAATATGGGGTCACCTCCAGGGGAGTGATTAAGTTTGCAGAGATTGCCATGGGTGAACTCGGGGTAAACATTCACCGAGAGCCATTTTCTGTGAAGATCACAGGCGGAACAAATGGGGACGTGGCCGGTAATTGTATGCGTCTCTTGTTGGAAAGATGCCCACGTGCACAGATCCGAGGCATAGCAGCCGGTGCCGGCGGCCTATACGATCCGAAGGGGCTAGATCTTCGACACCTGGGCAAACTGGTCCTCAAAGGTGATGTGGTCGATTTCGACCCAGAGGCGCTTCACCCTGGTGGTTTTATTCTCTTTCGGCGGGAACGTCGCAAAGATGGCCTGCGAGAACTCCATAGAAAAGTTGTACGCTCTGAATCGGGAATCGATGATCAGTGGATCACCGCGGACGAGTTTTACAGAGAGTTCGAAGATCTTGTCTTTTCCGTTTCAGCAGATCTCTTCCTTCCATGCGGCGGGAGACCCGAGACCATTGACGAAGGCAACTGGCAAAAACTGTTTCAGAACGGTGGCGCCCCTACCGCCCGAATCATTTGTGAAGGTGCAAATTCCTATATCACCCCGGAAGCCCGTGATGAACTCCAGAGGCGAGGTATCGTTGTCCTACGCGATGCCTCGGCAAATAAATGTGGCGTCATTTCCTCCTCCTACGAGATCATCGCCAACCTCCTCATGCACGAGAAAGAGTTCCTTACGCACAAAGAGGAGTATGTGGAAGATGTACTCAAGATCCTAGATAAGAGGGCTGAAGAGGAGGCAAGACTCATTTTCAAGCGATATCATGAATACGGGGGCGAGGCCCTCTATACTGAGATCAGTGATGCCCTTAGCAGAGAAATCAATGGGCACTATGCGAGGCTTTTTGATCTGTTCCAGGATCAACCTGAAATCTCAGAGCAATCCCTTTTCCGCAAAGTGATTCTGAATCACCTCCCTGCCTTCATCCGTGAAACCCCGAAATACAGGGCGCGGGTGAAGAAACTACCGCCAAAGATCAAGTACGCCATCCTGGCGAGTGAAATCGCCTCTTTCATCGTGTACCAGGGCGGCTGGGAAGTTGATTTTGAAACCAGGCTCAGGGAATACTTAAAGGAACATCTCCCAGAGACCAGGCTAAGCAGTTGAAAAATTTTCATATTTCAGATACATTGTCCTAGCCCTTATTTTCCCTTTTAGTCATTTTGTTCTCATGGAAAAGATTCCACCAGAAACCTACGACAAGTACATCAAGGCCCTTATGGACATCAGCCGGGCCATCACATCCGACCTCTACCTGGAGGATATTCTCAAGCTCCTCGTCATGGTCACAGCACAGGTCACTGGGGTGGAAATCTGCTCCCTCTGGCTAGTGGATGAGGATACAGAGGGGAAAAAGATACGACTCAAAGCCACCCAAGCCATTGATCCCGATTATGTGAAGGATAGATCTCTGAATATGAATGAGGGTGTGGTTGGCTTTGTGGCCGCCAATAACCAGCCCCTCATTATTGAGGACGTCCTGAAAGAGCCTCGATTCAAAGAAAAGGAGATGGCAAGAAAATTGGGCCTGGTCTCCATGGTAAGCGTGCCCATGCATGTCAAGGAGGACAAGGTCATCGGCGTTTTGAACTGCTTTACTGCGAAATCGCACAACTTCTCTGAAACAGAGGTAAATCTCATAACCACCGTGGCCAACCAGGCCGCGGTGGCCATCTTCAATACAGAGCTCATGGTCAAAGAAAAGGTGATCCAGGAGGAACTGGAGATCCGCAAACTGGTGGAACGGGCCAAAGAGGTTCTTATGCGTCGCCGCAACATGACGGGGGAGCAGGCCTACCGCTGGATGCAGAAACGGAGCATGGACTCGCGCAAGTCCATGCGCAATGTGGCCGAAGCCATCCTTCTCTCAGATGAGATTTGATACATTCCCTGCCCAAAACCCCTCAAAACAACCCCATCCCCCCTGAAATCAGAATTT
>DAOVAK010000160.1 GCA_030671095.1 Deltaproteobacteria bacterium
GATTAGACAACCAGTATCCCAAGGTTTACCCGCCTCTGGCGGGTCTACACCGGCTGATTTTTGAAGAAAGAGATGGGTTCAAGGGATAGCTTTACCCAAATTTCCTCGATTTTCCGCCCTTCTGGCAAGGTCAAGCCCTCCGGTCACCGTCGCGGCATCCGCGCCCTTCCTGGCCCCAGCCCTCAATTTTGGCCAGCGAGTTGCCCCCACAACATCATGAGGTCGAATTTGGCTTGACACACAAGGTCAATTTCTCCTATACTCCTTCCCGAAAAGCGACTTCTTATCAAATCAAATGAAGATGTATTTAACAACCACCCCTAAAAGGGGTGGAATAAAAGGTGACCCTAAAAGGATAAAATTTACTTCCAAAGTTTGAGTTGTTCAATGCGCTTATCTTTCTCCAATTGCCATTTTACATACTTCCAAATCTTTTCCTCATCGAGGCCTACGGTACTCACACAGTATCCTTTGCCCCAAAAGTGTCTGCCCCAATACCGTTTATTCAGTTCCAGGTGCCTATCGAAAATCTTGATAGCACATTTCCCTTTCAAAAAACCGATTATCTCGGATACTGCAAATTTCGGTGGAATTGATATGACTAAGTGTACATGTTCTTCCAGGACATTTATTTCCAGAATCTCCAGCTTTTTCCACTTTAGTCACCACTATGCTACCTGCTTAGCACAGCTGGGACCCACCTGTAAAACTGGTGGATTATGTTTTTTATTTAAGTCTGCCAGTAGACTTGCTGGGGGTATAGGGATCTCGGTAAGGGGACATGTGGTGCCTTGGCCTGTTTTATAGGTCATATGATCCAGTAAAATTCAAGGAGCTTGACAGGGATGGAGGGCATGACAAGAAATGTCCAGAGGTAGTTGGGAAGGCCGCCAGAGGGGTAGGGGAGACCTTCCGAACTTATTAATAGCTGGCGGTGGGAAAAAACCAATTAACGAAAGGGGGTGCATCAAAGAGAGAAGATTTTAGATTTTTTTTACGAGAGGAAAAGGTTAACTTTTGCGAATGGGATTCTTAAGAAAAAGGAGGTTTAAGATGAAAAAGCTGACAGGAATACTATGGGTTGCTTTGTCCTTGGTCTTTATTTTAAGCGGGGCGGTTTGTCCAGCTGATCTCCCAAAGGTAATCAAAATCGGAGGACAAGGGGTCACCTCTGGCGCGCACGCCGATTATGGACGGCAGATGATCATGGGGTCTACATTGGCCATTGATGAGATAAATGCAGCCGGTGGGATATTGGGAAGCAAACTGGAGATGAAGTTCATGGATTCAGAGTTAAAGCCGGCAGTGGCCGTTAAGAATGCCAGGTATTTGGTACAGGAATGGGGTGCACACCTGCTCTTTGGAGTGGACTCCAGCGGTGTCTGCATGGCGGTCGGTTCCGTTCTGCCTGAGCTTGACCGGATTCAGATCTTCTGTCACGCGGCAACGGAAAATCTTACTGAAAAGCTGGTTTACGAAAAGGGAATCAAAAATATTTTCAGGATAAGCGTCCCCACTTACCAGGACAGCATCCTCGCAGCTATGATCTTCAAGGATTTCCCGGAGATTAAGAGATGGGCCGGTATCAACTGCGATTATGAGTACGGGAGGACCTGCTGGACCCTGTTTAAATCTACCTTGAAGAAGTATCGGCCTGATGTGGAGTTTGTGGCTGAGGCCTGGGCGCCATTCTGGACCACGGATTTCTCGCCCCACATCTCTGCGGTAATGGCTAAAAAACCTGACGCTATCTTTGCAACACCATGGGCAGGTGAAGCGGTAATGAACCTGAGGCAGGCATTACTCTTTGGGGTTTTCGATCAGATTAAGGTATGGTGGCAGGCCATGGGGGGCTCCGTAGATGCATTGGAGGGATTGGCAAGGGAGGTCAAAGGGAATAAATTCAAGGGGAAGCTTTGGGCCACTGCCCGCTATATCCATAATTGGCCTGATACGCCTGAAAACAAGGCCTTCGTTGAGAAGTTCCGCGAGAGATGGGCCAGGTACCCAAACTATTCCGCGGAGACTTCCTACTCGGCCATCTATGTATTCAAGGCGGCTATTGAAAAGACAAAAAGCCTGGAAACGGCAAAGCTGATCAAGGCCATAGAAGGAATGAGGATTAAATGCCCCGGTGGTGAGAGATACTTCAGGCCTGAGGATCATCAAGCTGTCTATACGGTCCCAGCAGGCAGAGTCATTCACGATCCGGCTTACCCCTTACCCATATTGGGAGATCTTAGGGTGATTCCTGCCGAAGACTACTATCGCAAACCGCCCTTCCCACCCATTAAGTAAAAGGGTTGAGAGGAGAGCCAATAATAACTGGCTCTTCCCTCAAAATACCACCCCCACCCTGCCCCCTTCCCCTTGGAGGGGGAGATTTGAGTGGGGGTGAAAGGAAGACAATGGAAACTCTCGCGTTTCAGGGGTTAATCGGATTGAGTTTGGCAATGTATCTCTGGCTTATTGCCGCCGGCCTAACCATTGTGTTCGGAGTGCTGGGGATCCTGAATTTTGCCCACGGCAGCCTATACATGCTCGGCGCCTATTTCGCCTTTACTTTCTACGGGCTCTTGGGGATCAATTTTTGGCTCTCCATGCTATTAAGCCTTCTCGGGGTTGCCCTGGTAGGCCTGATCATGGAACGGTTTTTCCTCCGGTATATCTATCACCTGGACGCCGCTTATCAGCTTCTCCTGACCTTCGGCTTCATCCTCATCTTCGACGATGCCGTGAAGATGATATGGGGGGGCGTATTTATGATCCCCCCTATGCCTGACTTCTTCACTGGCGCCATCCTCATCTTCGGCAGGCCTTTTCCCATCTATAATCTCTTTATTATTAGTACAGGGATAGGCGTTGCAATCGGGCTATGGCTCATTTTAGAAAGGACTTGGTGGGGAAGGATCATTCGGGCCTCGGCCTCGGATAGGGAGATGGCCAGTGCCATAGGGGTTAATATCCCAATCCTGTTTACAACCGTGTTCATGTTTGGCGCCGCTTTGGCAGCCCTCGGGGGGGCCCTGAGTACTCCTGTCCGGGTGGTGGCCCCCGGCATAGGAGGAGCCATTATTATCCAGGCCTTTGTGGTGACGGTAATCGGAGGGCTGGGAAATCTAAAAGGGGCTTTTGTTGGAGCAGTCATTGTGGGGGTATTGACCGCTTACGGCATTCTGCTTTTCCCAATATTTGAGTTATTCATCATCTTCGTGGTTATGGCAGCAGTCTTACTCCTGAAACCAGAGGGATTATTCGGGGGGTAAATCGATGATTAAGCACAAAGGTTTTTCCATCACCACTCTTCTTCTTTTGGCACTGATCGTCTTCTTATTTTTCCTTCCTCAACTTGCCGGAAAATACGTCATGTACATGACGATGCATATCTTAATCCTTTCCGTATTTTCCTTGGGATTCAACCTCCTTTTGGGATATACGGGCTTGCTCTCCTTTGGTCAGGCGGGCTTTTACGCATGTGGGGCATATGGTTGTGCCAAGCTCCTTTTAGTGATACCATCTCTTCTGCCGGGTATTATTTGTGGGATCCTTTTCGCTGGAGTATTCGCCCTGATCTTGGGATTCCTCTGCATCCGCCATACCCGCATCTATTTTGCCATGCTCACCCTTTGCTTTGGGATGATGATCTACTCCCTCGCTTGGAAGTGGCGCTCCATGACCGGCGGAGATGATGGCCTAATTGGTATACCAAGGGCCCCCCTGGAAATACCAGGCATCCTCAGCATTGATATGAGTTCCATGGGAAATTACTATTACTTCGTATTAGTCGTCTGTCTTCTCGCCATAGGCCTTCTTTACAGGATCGTCAATTCCCCATTCGGGTTGACATTGCAAGGTATTCGCGATAGCGAAAGCCGAATTGCCTTTACCGGTATTTCCGTAAAGAACTATCGGCTCATCGCCTTTACCATTGCTGGACTGTATGCTGGCTTGGCCGGAGCTCTTCTCCCTCCTTTAGAGAACACGGTAACTCCACCATTAGCTCATTGGACGCATTCCGCTGAACCAGTCATGGCCACCCTCCTCGGCGGCATCCATACCTTTTCTGGTCCTATAGTAGGTGCATTTCTCTTCTATGTAATAAAGGACATCATCGTCCGGTTCACCGAGTACTGGCTTATCTGGCTTGGTGCAATCGTGCTGGCACTGGTAATGGGCCTTCCAGGCGGTGTAGTCAGTATCTTTGAAAAGAGGCTCATCCCATGGATCCGTTTGCGGTTTGGTGAAAGGAGTCCTCGATGAGCAAGCTATTGAGAACTGAAAACCTGAGCAAGGCCTTTGGCCATTTTACAGCTGTCGATAGCGTAAACATCCATTTCACCGCGGATGCGCTCACGTCGATCATCGGCCCCAATGGTGCAGGAAAAACCACCCTGATCAACTTATTGACCGGTAGTCTTCCAGTGGATTCAGGGAGGATCTTCTTCAAGGGTGAAGAGATTACCAAAATCCCCACTAATGAAAGGGTAAAAAGAGGAATAGGCCGTTCCTTCCAGATCATGAATATCTTTCCCATGCTAACAGTGTTCCAAAATATCCAGATTCCCGTGCTATCCTTCTTGAATAAAAGTCTCAAATTCTTCTCTCGACTTGATGCACATGGAGAGGTCATAAATGAGGTTGAAAGGATATCAAAGGAAGTGGGGTTGTGGAATAAGAGGGAGCTGCTGGCCGGTGAATTGTCCCATGGAGACCAAAGGCTCTTGGAAATGAGTATAGCCATCGCCTCGCAGCCCGAGCTCTGCTTCCTGGATGAACCGACCTCTGGGATGAATCCAGGGGAACGCGTGAAAATCCTGGAAAACATCAGGAGGCTCTCCAAGGAGAGGCGAACAACCTTCATAATCGTGGAGCACGATATGGATGTGGTTTTTAGTCTTTCCGATCGCATCGTCGTGATGCATAGGGGCAGGGTCATAGCCGATGGAAGACCGGATGAAATCAGGGAAAATCAAAACGTCAAAGAAGTCTATCTTGGGGAAGAATTAGAGGAAGAAATCATATGATACTCGAAATAGACAATATCGATACCTATTACGGCCAGAGCCATGTCCTTCAAGGGATCTCCCTGAGCATTGAAGAAAGGGAGGTCGTCTCCCTCTTGGGCAGAAATGGGGTTGGTAAGACCACAACCCTAAGGAGTATCATGGGATTAACCCCACCCAGAAACGGAAGTATTAGATTTCGAGGGGAAGAGATAGCTGGGAAAAAACCCTTTGAAATTGCCCGTCTGGGAATCGGATACGTCCCGGACGACCGCCGAATCTTTCCCGATCTGACCACCTTTGAGAACCTGGAGATCGCCAGGCGCATGTCCACTAAAAAACAAGGGCATTGGAACATCGATACCGTGTGCGACCTTTTCCCAGTGCTGAGGGAGCTGGGCTCTAGCAAGGGGACACATCTAAGTGGCGGCGAACAAAAGATGTTGGCCATAGGCCGGGCATTGATGAAGAATCCTGAACTCATCCTCTTGGACGAGCCTGCCGAAGGATTAGCCCCATTGGTTGTGGTAGCGCTATCCAAGGCCATAAGGGAGATCAGGGATACCGGGATAACGGTGTTTCTGGCCGACCAAAATGTGCGCTTCTGCCGAAAAGCTGCTGATAAGGGCTATATAATAGAGAAAGGGAGTATTCAGTATCAGGATGAAATGAAAAACATATTGGAAAATGAGGAGATAGTGAAAAGGTATCTTGCAGTTTAGAACTTAGGGGCTTCGCCCCAATTGGAGTATTGACCCGCCCTGGCGTGACTTACCTGGAATAAGCTATTATTGATGTAATATTTTCGCACCGTCGCCCACTGAACTCCGGCCATGCAAATCAGGTCTGGGCCAGAGAGTAATGGAGTAGCGGAGTTATGGGTTGAATTGAGCGTATCCGTGGCCTGTGCCCATTGTCCGTGATATGCGGACGGGCAAGAATCACGGAAATCGGGTGTTTTCCGCCTCTACTACTCAATACTCCGGTACTTTTACCCCGTTAAATAAGAGCTTTTAAATACCTATATTTTAAGATAATCTGAGGAACATAATAATGATATATTTCAATAAAACCCTATTTAACGGGGCAGGCGCTCCATCATTCGATGTAAACCGCATATATCGATTAGCGCTAAAAGATCTATGATTTCTATGGGTTGTAGAATTTCGTAGACGTACAATTAGCTCAACTCCATGGAGGCAATTATGGTTTCACCAAAATCATCTGAATACCCTCTGTACTACGAAAAAGAGATTGAGACTGTGGACCGGGAGAGATTGGAAACCCTACAGCTCGACAGATTAAAATGGCAGGTAAAGCGATGCTATGAATCTTCAGAGTTTTATCGGGAGCGGTTTGATAGGATTGGCCTGAAGCCGGAGGATATTAGCTCCCTCGATGATGTTTTAAAGATTCCTCCGGTTACCAAACAGGAACTCAGAGACGAGCAGTTATCCCACCCCCCTTTTGGCCGATATGTAGTCGCCCCCCAAAAGGACTGGAGAGAACTTCATCCATCCACAGGGACAAC
>DAOVAK010000234.1 GCA_030671095.1 Deltaproteobacteria bacterium
GAAGTCATGCCGATGTGATTCCCTGGTACGCCTTTGGGAAAACCCGTAGTTCCACCTGTATAAAGGATGTAGGAGAGATCTTTCCATGGGTCCAGTTCCACTTGTGATTTTAAAGGCGGGTGTCTTAAAAGTGATCTAAAGGAATGAACACGGCTGTCCCGGTCCACCTTACCATTTGGGATCTTGTCAAAGAGAACTCCCAGATACCTTTTCCAGAATGGAAGGAGGTCCGCCAGATTGGTTACGATAGCCTGCTTGAGTCCTGTGCTGGGGAAGACCTCCTTCACATAGCAGAAGTTGGTGTCCAGGCAGATGACCGTTTCTGCACCTGAGTCTTTTATCATGTACTCGATTTCAAAAGAGGTATAAATCGGTGATACCGGTACAATCACGGCACCAATTTTCTGTATACCCAAAAATGCAATAACCCATTGGATGCAGTTGGAAATGTAAATCATGACCCGATCGCCCTTCTTGACACCCATGTCAGCCAGGGAACCGGCAAACCGTTCACTTAGATCCCGGAGGCGAGCGTAAGAGAAGCGCTCTCCAATGTAGATCACTGCGGTTCGATCCGGATAACGTTCACTCATCCGGTCGAATCGCGTAAATGTCAATTCCTTTTCTAATGCATCCTCGTTCATTGTTATGACCTGTTCTCAAACTCCAAAATAAGCCGAGCGGACATCCGGATTATTTAACAATTCCTCACGAGTTCCCTCCAATACTGCGGCCCCGTTTTCCAGGATAAAGCCATAATCTACGATGGGCAGTACCGGACGAGCGTATTGTTCGGTCACAATAATAGAGATTCCCTTCTCATCACGAATTTCTTTAGTAGATCGGACCATAATTCTCTGGATCAAGGGGCTTAGACCCAGCAGGGGTTCATCCAGGAGTAGCAATTTGGGCTGGGCCATGAGCGCACGTCCTATTGCCAACATCTGCTGTTCTCCCCCGCTCAAGAATCCCCCGACCCTTTTCTTGAGTTTTTCAAGGGCCGGGTATACGTTAAACACGTATTCCAGAGTATCCTTGGCCTGGGATGGCGAGGCAAGGTAAGCGCCGATACGCAGGTTCTCCAGGACGTTGCATTCGGGGAATATCCTTCTTCGCTCAGGGCAGAGGACAATCCCTGCTTTAGCCCGCTTGCTTGGTTTAAGACCCATGATGTCCTGGCCAAGATATCGTATCTCCCCCAGAACAGTTATCCGCTCGCCACCGGCCATTTCCTCTTTCTTCCTGATGTCCTCCATTATACCCGACAGGGTATACATAAGCGTAGACTTGCCGGCACTGTTAGCCCCAAACACTCCCACGATTTGATTGCCCTCACAATTGATACTGACGTTATTGAGGGCCAGCATGTTTTCATAGAAGACCATCAGCCCCTTAGCCTCAAGCATAGCTCATGACCTCCTCGACCTCCTTTGAGCCGAAATATGCCTCCTTTACCTTCTCACTGGCCATGACTTCCTCAGCCGTCCCCTCAATGAGCTTCTCACCGAAATTCAATACCATGACCCGGTTGGCCACCCGGAAAAGCTCCCTCAGTCGATGCTCAATCATTATCAGGGTAATGCCATCCATCTGCAGGCGTTCTATGAGGGGCACCATGCTTGCGATCTCACTCATGCTAAGGCCAGAAAAAACCTCATCACAGAGAATCATCTCAGGCTTCAGGGCGAGGCAACGGGCGAGCTCAAGGCGTTTGAGGTATCCGGTGGGCAGGGTAGAAGCTAGTTTATAAGGGACAAAGGAATCCCTCTCAAAGCCGATCTCTTCCAGGATATCGATGCCCACGGTATTTCGGTCTCCCAGTTTACCACCCCCTCTCCAGCCTCCCGTGCGTTTGGCACGGGGTGAGAATAAGGGGATCACCAGGTTCTTGTAAGCAGGCAGGCTGTAATAGGGGCGCATTATCTGGAAGGTCCGTGTGACACCCATGTCAGCGATCTTGTGGGCTGGTTTGCCACTGATATCCTTGCCCTGGTAAAGCACCCTACCAGAGGTCATTTTTATGAATCCTGTGATGCAGTTTATCAAGGTAGTCTTGCCTGAACCATTTGGGCCAATGATGCCCAATATTTCCCCTTCATGAATATCAAAACTGACCCGGTTTAACGCCAAGATACCGCCAAATGTCTTGGTGACCTCTTTGACTTCCAGGATAGGTTGATCGCTCATACCTTGACCCACCTTTCAAACTGATGATATTTCCGCTGGCCGTAAACCATGATCCCTTCACTGCGAAAGACGATAAATGCCACGAGTATCAGGGAGTAAAAAACAATCCGCAGGGTTCCGATCTCCCTCAGTAATTCGGAGATGGGGACCAGAATGAGACAGCCCAGCACCGGTCCCACCAGGGTGCCTCCACCGCCAATGACCGTCGCCGCAATGGGTAGAATGGAAAAATCTAAAGCAAACAGGGACATGCCTGCCCACATATACATGTGTACGAGACAGGCACCGCCAAAACAGCCCATGCCCGAGGCGATGAATACGGCCACGGCCTTGTAAAAAGTGATGCTCATGCCCGAGGCCCTTACTGCCTGGTCATTGTCTTTGACTGCACGGAAGACCAACCCGATATCCAGGTTGACCAGCCGTCTCGTCCCGAAGAGGAACAAAAGGACCATCAATATCATAAAGTACTGTTCGACCCAGGGATTGGGGAAACTGGCCACTCCAAAAATTCCTTCAGTCCCACCCAATATATCCAGAGCCTCAATCATTCTCATCATAAACAGCGGGTACATGAGGGTGACAATGGCGAAATAGACCCCTCGCAAGGGAAGGCAGGGAAGCAAGGCAATGGTGCAGATAACTGCACCGACCAGAGTGGAAATGGGGATGGTCAGAAGGGGCGGGAGACCAAAGGAGCTGTTCAGCACGGCCGCCAGGTACCCGCCCGTACCTATAAAAAAGGCCCCTCCCAGGGAAACCAGTCCCAAAAAATGAGCTAAAAAATCAAAGCTCAGGGCCAGCAGGGCGTAAATACAGACATAGGAGATCACGCGCTGCCAGTAACTGGGCATGATAAGGGGCAGGATTAGCATCCCCACAATCAGCACTAACCTGGGCAGGGTGAGATAGGACAACTCTCTCCAGGACATCAGGGCATAGAGACCATCCGTACGAACCTTGATACCCCGGTCCAGCCTCTCTTTACGACGTTGTTCAACATTCACCACTTAAACCCTCTCTTCCAGTTCCTTTTGCCGGCCAAAGAGACCGGAGGGTCGCAATATGAGAGTAAGGATAATGGCCAGCAGGGCCACCACCATCTGGTAATGGGCCCCCCAGTAGACCACTGTCAGGATCTGGGCAAAGCCGATGAGAAATGCGGCCAGTACCGCCCCCATCCAGCTTCCCAATCCCCCCACAATACAAACGGCAATTGCCAGGATCAGGATGTTATAACCCGCCTCCACCACAATGTTTCCCAGGGGAAGCAGAAGAATTGCGGCCAGACCTGCAAGCATGGAGCCAAAAGTCATGGCCACCACTGCCATGAAATCCGAGTCGATTCCCAGCATGAGGGCCGCTCGTTCATCCTGGGCCATTCCCCGCAGTGCCAGACCAATCCGCGTATGGTGAGTGAAGAGCCAGAGAAAGGCAACCACGGCCGCGCCAAACCCAACAACCACCATCCGATGGAAATCCACTGGCACATCGGCGATAATTACGCTTCCCTCAATGAATACAGGTAGTGTATAGCTCATCCCTTTAAACCCCCACCAGCGGAAACCTTCCAGGATGGCCAACCCGATGGCATATGAGGCAATAATCTCCGAAATGGCCATGCCCCGGACTCGTATGAGCACAAACTGGTAAATAAACGCGCCAATCACCCCGACAATGATCATGGCCAGGATGATGCTGATCAGGTAGTTCAGGCCCAGGGTGCGCAGCAAGGTCCAGGTGATAAACCCGCTTACCACGTAAAGGGCCCCGTGTGCGAAATTGGGTATCCGGCTGATCCCATAGACTAAGGCAAAACCAAGAGCTATCAGGGCCAAGGTTACACTATTTATGAGGCCGTATATCAAGATTTCCATATTATTTTACAGAAATTCTATCCCAATGCATGCGGGGAATAACATCAACTTTGAATGATATCATCAAATGGATAATTAGTATGGAACGGAATAATTAGGGGACGAAGGGACGATAGGGGAACAGATAAAAGATTTTCTTATGGCGTTCCTTCGACCCTTCGTACCCAATTGTGAGTGAAGCAAGTTAAATTCTACTTCTTCATCCAGGGCGGCAGTTTGATCTCGCCCATGGAGATCTTCTGTGGGAAGACCACCACCCTTTTGCCTGCCTGCCACTGAAAGATAGTACCGACCGCTCCCTTCTCAGGATCGGTGCTCGGAACGACCTGATGGCTCTTGGGATCGAATTTGATGAGTCCGTAGACGCCCACCATGTTCGTATTTTCGAGGGCAGAAATCACAGCGTCAGATTTGAGGCTCCCGGCCCTTTCAATGGCGTCCTTCAGGACGTATGGGGTCATATAGCTGGTTGAGGTCCCGTAGCCTTCCGGCTCGATATTCCAGCGCTTTTTATAGGCATTTACGAATTTCATGGTCCATGCTGTGGCATTGGAAGGGGCGTTTCCGGCGTTAACCACGTTCGCAAGGCAGTATTCTCCCTTTCCTTCCGTCGCCTTCCAGAAGCCGGGCTGTTCTGCGGCCGCGATAATGGAACCGAAGGGCAGGGCGGGAATCTTCATATCATGCCATTGTTTTAGAAGAATAGAAGTCTCCGGCATATCCATCCAGATAAGGATAATCTGCGCCTTTTCTCTCCTGGCCTTCAAAAGCCCCATGGAAAAATCAGTAGAACCCGTAGGATATATCTCAGGCTTTCCTCCGATGATTGTCCAGCCTTTTCCGGCCATCTTCTTGGCAATCAGGCCTCCGCCACCCCGGGCATGGGCCACATCCTGGATCATGATAAACATACGGTTTAGGCCGAACTTTTTACCGATATCCTCAAGGGATGGAATTATCTCGCCGAGAACCATCCACACTGCTTCTCCAGTGATGCGGAAGCAATATTTGTATTTGTCATAGTTTGCTGCAACCCGCTTGTGATATTTCGGCGTCAGGACCCCTGTCGTCAGAATAGAAACCTTCTTATATTTTGATAACAGGTCCATGGCTGCCAGGGCCGCTTCTGAACGCACAGGACCACCGATTATGAAATCCGCTTTTTTTTCTAAAATGAGCTTTTCCACCGCCAGCAGGGCTTCACTAACGGGAACGCCCGGTTCCAGGTCCCGAGTATCAATCACCTCTACTTTGAAGGGGCGCTTTTTGCCTCCAACATTGACACCCCCTTTGGCGTTAATTTCCTCAACA
>DAOVAK010000679.1 GCA_030671095.1 Deltaproteobacteria bacterium
AGGGTAGTGGCTATCACCGGGGGATCCAGAGGCATTGGACGAGCAGTGGCCTTAAAATTTGCCGAAGAGAAGGCCAAGGTCGTTATTGTGCACTATGACCCCGATGAATCGGCATCCCATGACACCTTGAATTTGCTGACAGAGCGGGGTGTTGAGGCCGAAAGTCACAAAGTGGATGTTTCCACGTATGGGGATGTGGAGGTCCTATTTCAAAACATCCTTTCCAGATTTGAGAAAGTGGATGTGCTGGTGAACAATGCAGGGATTACGAGAGATACCCTATTGATGAGGATGTCTGAGGATGACTGGGATGCGGTGATGCGGGTTAATCTAAAGAGCGTTTTTAACTGTACCCATGCCGTCATCCGCCCGATGATCAAGCAAAGAGGCGGCCGTATCGTCAATATATCCTCTGTGGTGGGACAGATCGGGAACGTTGGACAAGCCAACTATGCTGCTTCCAAGGCGGGAATAATAGGATTTACCAAGACAGTAGCCCGGGAGGTTGCCGCAAGAGGAATCACTGTGAATGCGGTGGCCCCCGGTTTCATTGACACCGAAATGACCGCTTCCCTATCTGACAAAGTGAAAGAATCATTCTTGCGGCAGATTCCTTTGGGCAGAATAGGGCAACCTGAGGATGTGGCAGAGGCGGTTTACTGGGTCTGTTCCTCTGCCGCCGGCTACATCACAGGACAGACCGTTCATGTGAATGGAGGAATGTTCATGTGAGAAAATAGATTTTTCCACAAAAGCCCTGCGTGTCCTGTGCCTTGGCAAAATCTCCAGAACCAAGGCTTGGAAGTGGACCTGCCTCAGGGTGTGGTTCGTGAAGATGCCTTGCCCCGTTGGATAACCCAGAAGGAAAATGATCCTTGGAGAATCCTCTAACGGTTGGCATGCAGCGCGACGCCGGAGATGGGGTTTTTAGAAATTGAACGAAATCGAATAATAATGAGGAGGTAAAGGTTCATGGCGGATGTTGAGGAAAAAGTGAAAGAGATTATCTGCGAGCAGTTGAATGTATCTGCAGAAGACGTGGTCCCGGAAGCTTCTTTTGTGGACGATTTGGGAGCTGACTCTCTGGACCAGGTAGAATTGATTATGGCAATGGAGGAGGAGTTCGATATCTCCATCCCCGACGAGGAAGCTGAAAAAATCGCCACCGTCAAAGATGCCTTCGATTACATCAAGAAGGCCTCGGGCGCATAGTAATTCCAAGGCCGTCGCAGTGAAGGGCCGGTTGGAAAAAGGAGTGAGGTAAAATGAGTAGGAGGGTCGTAGTTACAGGACTTGGAATGGTGACCCCTCTTGGTACTGGTATTGAGAAAAACTGGGAGATGGTGTGCGCCGGTAAGCCTGGCATAGGCCCCATAACAAAATTCGATGCATCTCAATTTCCCTCCCAAATCGCCGGTGAAGTGCTGGATTTCAAGTCCGAAGACTTCATGGATAAGCAGCAGGTAAGAAGATTTGACATTTTTGTCCACTACGCCGTGGCATCGGCAAGGATGGCCATGGAAGACTCTGGATTGAAAATTGATTCTAAAAACCGAGATCGGGTTGGGTGCATAACGGGATCCGGCCTAGGCGGCCTGACAATGCTTGAGCACTACCACAAGGTCCTCTTAGAAAAAGGGCCTCGTCGCATCAGTCCCTTTTTCATTCCTGGCATGATCGCCAATATGGCACCCGGGCAGATTGCCATAGAGTACGGGGCAAAGGGTCCCAACATATCAATAGAGACTGCCTGTGCAGCTAGCACCCATGCTGTCGGGGAGTCCTTCAAGCAGATCCGTGAAGGGACAGCTGATGCAATGATTACAGGCGGTTCAGAGGCGGTGGTGACCCCCTTGGCCCTGGGTGGTTTCTGCTCGATGCGGGCCCTCTCCACGCGAAATGATGAACCTGAGAAGGCCTCCCGTCCCTTTGATCTGGATAGGGATGGTTTTGTCATGGGAGAGGGCGCAGGGATATTAATCCTGGAAGAAATGAATCAAGCGCTGGAGAGGGGAGCCCACATCTATGCCGAGGTAGCCGGGTATGGCCTCTCTGGGGATGCCTACCATGTATCTGCACCGGAACCTGATGGTGGTGGAGCCATCAGTTGCATGTCCATGGCCATAAAGGATGCGGGGCTCAAGCCTGAAGACATTGATTATATCAATGCGCATGGGACATCCACAAAGCTCAATGACGAATCAGAGAACAAGGCCGTGAAGGCTGTCTTCGGAGAGCATGCCTATAAACTGGCCATAAGCTCTACCAAATCCATGACTGGACATCTCCTTGGGGGAGCAGGGGGC
>DAOVAK010000675.1 GCA_030671095.1 Deltaproteobacteria bacterium
CGCCATCTTGAGGGCACCAGAGCCCCTTTACACCTCGGTCTGCAGCATAAAATTTGAAAAAGAGACCACTTTAGAGGGACTTTATGCCAAGACGATCTCCTGGTCGGGTGGCGATGATATAGAGACGCAAATCACTGTGATTAAGAGCTATCCGGTTTTTGAAAGGGTGGCCGAAAGACTGAGGCTTATCCAGAATAGGGGTAAAGAAGGTAGCACGTTCAAGCAGGACATCGTGCGCATCGTTGATGAGCTTCAGTCCAAAGTGGAGGTGACAAGGGAACAATTAACGAACATCCTGCATATTAAGGTGACTCACAAAAATCCGGTTTTTGCCCAAAGGCTTGCCAACACGATAGCGCTGACTTACAAGGATCTGCACTCAGAAGAGCAGATGAAACGCACAAAAGAGGCCCTAAAATACATTAGTGACCAACTCAGGGAAGTGCGAGAGAAGCTGCGGAAATCAGAAGAGGAGTTCAACAGATTTATCCAGAAGAATGAGCTGATTTCCATAGACCTCCAAAGTGAAAGCCTCCTGACAAGGGCCAGAGAGATCCAGGATGAAATCAGAAAACTCCAGGCGAACAAGCGGGAATTTGAAGGCATATTGCGTCGCTTGAACCAGTTTGTAGAGAATCCGTCCGGCTCTGACCATGACTTCTATTCATCGAGATCCAACACCAGGTACCAGAATACAAATGACATTCTGGTGGGTCTGCTGCTTAAAAGAGATACCCTGCTAAAGGCTTTTACCCCCAGGCACCCGGAAGTGGTGGCAATACGTAATCAAATCCTCGAGAATGCCCGGAAAATGGGAATTCTTCTTCAACTGCAGATAGATGAGATAGAAAAACAGGAGATCGATCTGAGGGCAGAACTGGAAAAAGTTGATAGAAAAACCAAAGTGTTGATGGACAAGAAGCTGGAATTTGACCGACTAAAAAGAAGGGTTGATTCATACAACGATATGACAGCCCTTCTGGAAAGAAAGAATCAGGAGGCTCTCATCCGGAGGGCTGAGAAACCTGAGGAAGTGACCATTATTAAACCGGCCCTTTTACCCTCCCAGCCTGTCAATCCACCCAAAACAGTCGCCACTGGAGCTGCGGGTATCATGATTGGGTTGGTATTGGGGATTGTCATAGGCTTTGTTGTGGAGACCTTTGATACCTCCCTGGGCGCCATTGAAGATGTGGAAGAGACCCTCGGGACCCAGGTTCTCGGGATTATCCCTCAAGCCGATGCTAAAGATATTAGGGAAAGCCTGAAAGAAAAGCATCCAGAGAAACTCAAGGAGCACACCATCGAACAAGCTGTTAATCTCATATCCCATCTGGCCCCTAAGTCCATGATGGCAGAGAGCTTTCGAGCACTCAGGACCAATATTGAATTTAAGGAGGCAGAGAAAGAAATAAAGACCATTGTGGTAGCCAGCACCTCTCCTGAAGAAGGGAAGACGCTGGTTGCCATGAATTTGGCAATGACCATGGCTCAGGCTGGAATGAAGGTCCTTTTGGTTGGCTCTGATTTAAGAAAGCCCACAATAGACAAAGCGTTTGGGGTGGAGATGACCCCTGGTTTGACGGACATCTTGATGGGTAATTATCCCTGGCGCGACACCGTGAAGACCGTTACGGATGTCATCATGGGCCAGATGAGTCCAGACGAGGTTATGATGACACCGGGTCTGGACAACCTTCACATCATCACCAGTGGTCCCATACCGCCCAACCCTGCAGAGCTGATGGACTCTAAGCGCTTCATCGATTTTCTCCAAGAAGCAAAGGAAGAATATGAGATGATCATATTCGACTCCAGCCCGATTCTCTCCGCGGCCGATGCGGCCATTCTGGGGGCCAATGCAGATGGGGTACTCCTTGTCTATCGTGTAGGTGCCGTATCAAGGGGACTGTTAAGGCGCTCTACGGCTCAACTGACGCAAGTTCAAAGTAATCTCGTAGGTGTGGTTCTTAATGGCATGAGACCAGATGTGAGTCCCGATTTTCAAGATTACAAGTATTACAGTTACTATTACGCATATGGCGAAGAGGAGAAAGGCAGGAAAGGCGGTAAACGTAAAAAGGGATTCTCATTCCTCAAGAGGACTGGAGATAAGCAGGAAAAAGAGGAGCAGAAGATTTCTGTACCGGAAGTGGGCGAAAGCGTTCCCAAGAGACGGGAAGGGAGGTCGAGGGGTCGGAGGTTGCCCCTACTGTTGCTGGCCATGGTCGTTCTGGTCGGGGCTATCCTCTGGCAGAATGGCATCATCGGTCCGCCTAAAAAGTCGGATGTGGGACGGCCGGTCAAAAAAGACCAGTTAAA
>DAOVAK010000824.1 GCA_030671095.1 Deltaproteobacteria bacterium
CAGGGTCCTTATGTTCACTGGGGCCGGGGCAACAATTTCCGCCAATTCTTTGTAATCCTCAAACAGTTCCTTCTCACTCGGAACCCCTTTACTTCGAAGATAGAGAAATTCCGTCCTGTATAGGCCGATACCTTCGGCGCCATGGTCCCGGGCCGGGACCACCTCTTCCAGCAGTTCCAGATTGGCCTGGACCGCTATTCTATGCCCGTCAACCGTTTCTGCCGGGAGATGACTGATCCGGTCAATACTTGATCTGTACCTTTCAAGTTGAAGCTGCTTCTCCTGGTAACTAATAATGACCTCGTCATCAGGATCTATGATGACCTCTCCGGAGTTTCCGTCCACTATGAGAAGGACCCCATCCTGAACCCGCTGGGTTATGGATTCCAATCCCACCACGGCGGGTATTTCCAAGGCCTGGGCCATGATGGCTGTATGGGATGTGGGGCCACCCACATCGGTTATAAAACCCATGACTTTTCCGGTATTCATCTCGCTCGTATCTGCCGGAGACAAATCATGGGCCACAATGATGACGCGGTCAGTGATTTCAGACAAGCTCTCTTGCTCTTTGCCGGCCAGGTTTCTCAATATCCTCTCAGCCACATATTCCACATCATTGATCCGTTCTCTGATATATCCATCATCTATTTGTTGAAAGAGCTGTCTTACCTTCTGGGTCGACTTCTTGAGGGCCCACTCGGCGTTCATCTTTTCCTTCGAAATGGTGTCAATGGTGGACTTGGAAAGCATGCCATCATCCATGATCATCAGTTGCGTATCCAATATAAAGGCGTGTTCCTTAAGCTGGTCTGGCATCCCATTCTTGAGCGCGATAATCTGTTCTTTTGTGGCATTTAGGGCCTCTTTGAACCGTTCCACTTCCCGGCTGACCTGTTTGTCACTAATGAGATACTGGTAGAGGATTTTCACCCTGGATCTGTCCACAAGACGCGCCTTTCCAACAATGATGCCAGGAGAGACGGCTATGCCCTCCAGTTTATTGATCTTTGCGGCCTGACCTTTCTTCATTTTTTCTCGCCAAACTTCCCTTTGAATAGCTCACCCAGTTTTTCCAGCAGTTCTTCTGAGTCATCACCCACGGCCCTGACTTCCACCTCAGTGCCCTTGGGGCAGGCTAGAGTGAGTATGGACAGGATACTGGCCCCATCCACTTCTTCGTCATCCCTCCTAAGGAATAGCTTTGATTCATACTGCTCGGACAATTCTACGATTTTGGCTGCCGCACGTGCGTGCAATCCTAAATCATTATCAATTCTTAGTTTTTTTATCAACTCCATCCGCAGACCGAACTCATTTCACTACGTAATCGAGATAGCTAGTATGCAAGGGGCATCTTAGTAGTCCCTTTCCCTGAGTGCCTAAAGTGAGCTAAAGTGTCTAAAGTGTCTAAAATGAAGCACCAATGAGATTGCTTCGTCGTCCAACAGGGCTGGACTCCTCGCCCTGTTAAATACACTCAAGAATGATTATACATCGCTTTATAAGACCCACATCTAAGATCAGATCGGGAAACCCGTGGTGGCCTTTATTTAAC
>DAOVAK010000294.1 GCA_030671095.1 Deltaproteobacteria bacterium
ATAGACAAGGAGAAATGCACCTTTTGTGGTATCTGCGTAGAGACCTGTATCCTGGACAATATGAGGCTCCAACTAGCCCCGTGCCGGCAGGCCTGCCCACTGGGGGTAAACTGTCATGGCTACGTTCAACTGATTGCCCGGGGTGAAGAAAGCAAAGGCATGGAATTGTTAATGGAGACCCTGCCCTTTCCCGGAATCCTAGGCAGAATCTGTTCTCAACCGTGCGAGGAGAGCTGTCATCGGAAGGAACTGGAAGGCGAGGCGGTGGCGATTCGAGCACTTAAACGTTACTTGGCCGATTCCGTGGCAGAGGATGAAATTCCATTCCCGGACATAGCCCCAGAGACTGGAAGAAAAGTTGCGGTGGTTGGATCCGGACCCGCCGGACTTTTGGCCGCCTACGATTTACGGATTAAGGGGCATGGTGTGACTCTCTTCGAGGCTGAAGAGATCCCGGGGGGTATGTTGCGTTGGGCCATCCCGGAGTTCAAACTGCCACAGGCCGTTGTGGAAAAGGAGATCCAATTCCTGGCGAAAATGGGGGCGGCGTTTCAGTGTGGCGTAGCCATCGGGAAAGACAAGACCATAGATGACCTCAAAAAGGATTTCCAAGCCATCATCATCGCCACAGGTTGTCCCACACATGGTAGGCTAAACATGGAAGGTGAGGATCTCGCTGGGGTATACCACGGACTGCCTTTTTTGCGTGATGTCCGAGCCGATCAGGCTCCAGCCGTGGGAAACAGGGTGGTTGTCATAGGTGGTGGAAACGTGGCCGTGGATGCGGCCCAGACGGCTCTAAGGTTGGGGGCGAAGAAGGTCACTATGGTCTCTTTGGAGCCCAAGGAGGAACTCCCTGCCTATCCCTGGGCTGTGCAAGGCGCCATCGCAGAAGGCGTGTCTCTGGAATGTGGCTGGGGACCCGCGAAGTTGCTCTCCCGCAAAGGGGTTCTGAATGGCATTGAGTTCCAGAGTTGCCTTCAGGTCTTTGATGAAAGCGGGGCGTTCAAACCTGACTTTGATGCCTGTGAGCGGATGTTCCTGGAAGCGGATAACCTGATTGTGGCCATCGGCCAGACAGCCGACAGCACAATCTTCAAAATGATCGGTCTCGATCCTGCAAAAGCCGGCCAAATTCATCCCTTGACTCTCCAGAGCCCTGACGAGATGATTTTCTTGGCTGGTGATGTGGTGGGTGGTCCCTCCTCTGTGGTGGAAGCCATGGCCCAGGGCCGGCGTGCCGCCGAATCCGTTGACCGGTTTCTCAAGGGCGAGCATCTCCGGTATGGTCGGGACTATGCAGGGCCCGTAGAGACCGATTTCCAGATTGACACCAGCCGTGCGGCCGACCTGGAAAGGGCGGAAATCCCCGTGAGACCGTTCCAGGGAGAAGGAGACTTCGGAGAACTGGAACAGTGTCTTGACATGGAATCTGCCCGAAAGGAGGCGAGTCGCTGTTACTCCTGCGGACAACCATTTGGGAAATATCGGACCTGCTGGTTTTGTCTACCCTGTGAGGTGGAGTGCCCCCATGACGCCCTATGGGTGGAAATCCCCTATATATTAAGATAAAACAGAACCGATTCCATCACAGCTTACCAAAAGAAAGCGGCAAAATGGGGGACGTCCGTGAAATATTGACATTCCCCTCTTTTTCTGGAACAACTCTAATATGCCACGAAAAGCACGCATAGATGCCCCTGGTGCCTTGCACCACATAATTATAAGAGGAATTGAGAAGAAACCTATTTTCCGTGATAACAGAGACAAACGCAACTTTCTAGAGCGAATTGGACGAGTTATTCTTGAAACGTCAACCAGATGCTACGGTTGGGCTTTGCTCACGAACCACGTTCACTTAGTTTTGAGAACCGGGCTGGCACCCATAGCCACCGTAATGAGGAGAGTGTTGACCGGCTACGCACAGCAGTTCAACAGGCGCTATAAGCGTCATGGACATCTATTCCAAAATAGATACAAGTCCATTTTGTGCGAAGAGGATCCCTATTTTCTGGAATTGGTCAGGTATATCCACCTCAATCCAATTCGAACAGGGCTTGTAAAGGGCTTAAAGGGGCTAAGGCATTACCCTTTCAGTGGGCATGGCGTGCTGGTTGGTCACTTCAAGAACGAGTGGCAAGACAAAGATTATGTACTCAAGTTTTTCGGAAAAACTGAAAAGAAAGCCAGGAAAGCTTACGTGTCCTTTGTCGCAAAGGGTTTAGAAGAGGGCCGGCGTACGGACCTGACAGGCGGAGGTTTACTTCGTTCTGTCGGGGGTTGGTCCGCCCTAATGGCGCTCCGCTCAGAACATACCAGAATCAAGGGCGACGAACGGATTTTAGGGAGTTCGGAATTTGTTCAGGATGTTTTACAAAAAACAAATGAGCAATTCGAGCGCCGTACTCTCCTCAGGACTAAGGGAATTGATTTGCGGGAATTACTATCCAAAGTAGCGAGCCACTATGGGATCAATCCTGAGGACCTGAAGACGAAGACCAAATCACCCCCCATAGCTAGGGCACGTTCAGTTTACTGTTACTTAGCAGTGAGAGAATTGGATTTTACCGGTGCAACGGTTGCTAGAAAGTTAAATATCAGTGCATCCGCGGTAAGCAAGGCGGTAGTTCGAGGGCGCGACATTCTCCGTAAGAGTGGGCTCAAAAAGACATTACTAGAATGTTAATATGTCACGGACGTCCCCCAATTTCAGGCCAATGCCCTGGTCAGTGTGGGGAATGCCAACATGCCCATAACCCTTCCCCCTATGGATAGGGTCATCGGGGATGTTCAGGTTTTGCAGAGGCTTGCGGGAGGGCAGCCCGATAGCCTTTCTAAGGATGGAGAAATCACCGCAGAGCTTCAGGTGATTCTGGGGGCCACCAATGAATTTGGGTTTGAAGCATTGTCCTCTAAGGAGATATAGGAGCGAGTGATGGACCGCAAACTGAAAGTTGTCCACTATCTGAATCAATTTTTTGGTCAAATCGGTGGAGAGGAAAAGGCGAATACAGGGCCCCTGAAAAAGGACGGGACCATTGGTCCCGGTCTCCTCTTGCAGCAGATGCTAGGCCAGGATGCGGAGATCGTAGGAACGGTCATTTGCGGTGATAACCATTTTAATGAGAATCTGGAGACGGCCAAAGAGGCGGTTCTGGAGCTGATCAAAGGGTACAGTCCCGATCTTCTATTGGCTGGTCCTGCCTTTAACGCGGGAAGATATGGTACCGCCTGTGGCGCCGTATGCGAGGAGGTGGCCGGGCGTCTGGCCATTCCTGCCGTAACGGGGATGTTCCCTGAGAACCCGGGCGTGGAGCTGTACAGGAAGTCTATCTACATCATCGAAACCAAACCTTCCAGCATGGGGATGAAGGATGGAGCCTCAAAAATGGTGGCCCTTGCACTAAAATTGGCAAAAGGAGAATCCCTTGGATCTCCAGAAGAGGAAGGCTACATACCAAGGGGTGTTCGTAAAAACTACTTTGCCAAAGAGAGAGGGGCCACCCGGGCAGTGGACATGCTCTTGCGCAAGATGAAGGGAGATCCTTTTGTCACCGAGTATCCCATGCCCGTTTTCGATCGGGTGGAGCCCTCACCCCCCATAGAAGATTTAAGCCAGGTAACGCTCGCCCTCATCACGAGTGGCGGCATTGTGCCCAAGGGAAATCCAGACCGCCTGGAGTCATCCAGTGCGTCCAAGTACAGTAAGTACGATATTAGCGGCGTCGAAGCGCTGAGCCCCGAGACCTATGAGACGACCCACGGCGGGTATGATCCCACCTATGCCAATGAAGACCCGCACCGCGTGCTCCCCTTGGATGTGGTCAGGGATTTAGAGCGGGAGGGCGTGATTGGGGCTCTATACCCTTACTACTATGCCACGGTGGGTAACGGCACCTCAGTGGCCAATGCGAGGAAGTTCGCCCAGGAGATCGCAAAAGATCTCCTCAAGGATGGTGTTCGGGCTGTCATCATCAGCTCCACCTGAGGATCATGTACCCGTTGCGGAGCAACGATGGCAAAAGAACTGGAGAAGGAGGGGATCTTGACCGTGCACATCTGTACCATTGTGCCCATCTCCAAGACAGTGGGTGCGAACAGAATCGTCCCTGCGGTAGCCATTCCCCATCCCCTGGGTGATCCCACCAAGAGTGAGGAACAAGAGAAGAGTTTGCGACGAACGCTGGTGGAGAAGGCGCTTGAAGCGATGCAGACGAAGTTAGAAGGTCAAACAGTATTTTAATGTTTAGCCACAGACATTTTGTTCGGCCGACCCGTGAAAGGCAGCCACTGTTCGTTAATGAGTCATGGGACATTCCCTCAATTTAAATTGGGCTCTTAAAAATATGTTAGTGGAAACTGCTAAATTATTGGTAACGTTCAAAAGTGTTGGCACAATCTTTTGAACCACCAAGTTTTACTAGGATAGTCCATTCTCCGGCAATGCCAATCTCCTCAAGGTGATATCTATTTTGCTCCTTGCCGGTGGTCTGATCTTTGAGACTTTGAGAAAGATTTCCTAAGTAATAACGGGACATTCTGCGATTAGTTAATGGGCGTAAAGCCTCAAAGATCAGACCAC
>DAOVAK010000771.1 GCA_030671095.1 Deltaproteobacteria bacterium
TCAGTGAGCAGGGAAGTAACCATGGTTCTTTCAAGGACGCGAACACCGCGTTTTCTCACCTGTTTGGCCAATTTCGGCTTAAAAGATGAGCCTTCAGGGGGATAGGCCGTTACCTTTTCAGGAAAAATGATGTCAGGAGCCGCATCAAAGAGAAAAGAACCATCTTCCCGCCGGATCTTTATTCCCCACGACTCCAGATCATTGATGATTCCATAGCTATCCCTCGCCACAATGTAGGTGAGGTCTTCATTCACAATCTCACCCCATGCGGCACTCTTCCGGGCATAATCCTCCCAGGACATATTAAAATCAGGGTGGATCAAAGGAATGCGGTGCAAACCTGTGGCGGCGTTTCCACCCCGCCTCAAGACCGATTTTTCCATCAGCGTAACATCCACGTCCTCCTCACTCGCCTTGATCGCTGCCATACAGCCGCCCAGACCTCCCCCGATTACGAGGACGTCAGTCTGAAGCACTTCTTCTGCCTTGCTTGCCATATGTTCCTCCTTTGTGGAATTAAGTAGGCGGTTTTATTGTCAGGGCACTCCCAATCATATTCCCGTGTGGGACACCGCTTAACCCATCACACGATCAAATATTTTGAGTATTGTTTCAGAGAAAATGGGGTCATTGGCGTGGGCATCAAGTTCTATAACTTCTATCTCGGGCTTCAATTTCGATCTCAAACCATTAGCAAAAGCCCTCCCGCCTTCTGGATCATGAAAAGGACTCTTGGGATGCCGGTCTCCTTCGATAGAGCCGATAAGAGGAATAACCACGGCTGCGGTCCCGCTCGTATTGTTTAATCTTTCAGCCACGAGCTGTCCCACTTTCGCTTTATCTTCTGTTTTGGCCACTACGACTCTCAATAGTTGATTATGCCGGTGATGTTTTCTGTCTGCCAGCTCCAGGGGTAATGGTTTTCCGGAAAACCAGAAGAAGTTACTTATCCCTGCTGCGCCAACAATCTGTGGAATTCCCTTTTTGCCAGCGGATTGGAGGCGTATTGATCCCGAACTGGTTGCACCGCCTACCACCTCATCCACCAATTCAACGAGAGAAAGATCCAGGGCCACATCAACCAGACCATCTGTGATAGCCTTCTCATAGGCCCTGCCTCCCATCCCTAGGGTGTGAAATATAGCCACATCATATCCCCGCTCTTCTAAAGCGGGCTTGAGCGTCTCCACAAATTTCAACTGGGAGGTCCCAAGAGATGTAATTCCTACGGTCTTTTTTCTCTTTTTTTCACCTTTTGTGAAATTCTCTGCTGCCCCTGATATGGCGCCAGCGGCCGCGCTCAAAATCTTTCTGCTGATCTCGTTAAGACCGTACAAGCCGGCAGGCCAGAGCATCATGGACAGATCCGCTGGGACGGAATCGGGTGTGACGAGAGGGGAAAAGGCAATCGTAGAAACAATCATTTTCGGAAGCCCCATTGGAAGAGATTGCATCGCCTCAAGCGCGAGGGAGGTACTCATGGACCCACCTGCGGCGATCACACCATCCAGTTCCCCCTTTTCTAACACCTCATTGATAATCTCAGACGCCCCTGTCGCCATGGCCGACATGGCCTTGCCTTCATGCTGCAACGCGATGATGTCCTTGATGGTCGTTCCAGCCGCTTGAGCCACCTGATCGCGACTTATTGCAGGCTTAAAGGGGATATCACCAAGCACACCCACATCCATGACCCTGGCTTCATGACCCCTTTCTTCTATTCCATCTGCTAGATACCTGATTTCTTCTCCCCGGGTATCCAGGGTACCAATGACGATAATGCTTCTCTTCTGCATCGTCTGTCTTTTCTCCTATGTGTAATGGGCAATGCCAAATCTTCGATGAAAATCTGGAGGAGTAATGGA
>DAOVAK010000772.1 GCA_030671095.1 Deltaproteobacteria bacterium
CTTCGCTGTAAATCTCTATTCTCCAACATTCCCCTATTTTCCGCCATTAGAAACCCCATCCTAAAAATCTGCCGGGCTATACGGGTTGATTACAGATCAAAATGCAGGTACTGCTCCGGCTCTTTTACCGGATGGCCCCAATAGATGCGCAACTGGCGTCTGTCAAGATCAAAAAGGGCAGAGCACAGGGTGGCACTGATTTCCGGTGGTGTCGCATCACAATAGATAGGGTGGTCACGGTACGCCTGATCGCCTAGCAGGGCCAGGACGTGTGACTCATTAGGAGGAGAGGTCTTCTGGCATAGCTCCCTGGCACGCGCCAGCCGTTTGCTACTGGAAGCTGTAATCTCCTGGTTCACGCCGATCAAGTTGAGATAGTGATTGGTATGCAAATAATAGCCCTCTACCTCGTGAATGTGATGCCGCTCGGGCGAAACCTCGACACTGACTATGCGTCGCTCGGAAACCGATCCGATGTTGTAGTTAAAGCCTGCGGCCTGGCCGGGCTCTGTTGTGCGCTGGATGGCGTCGTCCAATGAGCGGGCATCAAGGATGGAACGGGCGATAAAGTGCCGGCCCAAACCCACTCGCACCTGACGCGGGCCTACATGATTTATCGTGTGCATGATCCCTGTTTCATTGAAGCCAAATGCATTCCCGGGTAGAAAGCCGGGGTAGCAGAGGGCCCTGAAGGCAGGACCATCGCCGACTGCCACACGCACAACAAACATATTGCCCAATGCTGCGGGCGATCCATCTTCATTATGGCCTATCAGTGCAGCGTCAGTGGTCATAACCAGGCAGTCTGTGCAGCCCAGGTTGCCTCTATCGTCAGTGTCGCCGGTCTTATTCCCCAGTTGCAGCAGCCCCTGGAATTCACCCCTCAGGTTGACGAGAAAAACCTCTTCAAAGGGACGCCCGGCACCCTTTGCCATTCCCTCAAGTTCGGACATATACCCCGGGAAGTGTGTGCGGTGGAGCTTGAGGAATGACTGATAAAAGCTTTGTCCATCAGAGGTGTTGTAGAAGGGTAACAGTTGCTCCTGCAGAAGGTCATAGTTATCAAGGAAACGGTGAATAGCTTCAGCAAAGTGAAGGCCGATAGCCTGGCCGGTCTCCTCGTGACTGCCGCTGACCTCAATTTGTTCGATGGTGTTGTTTATGATGATCTCCAACTTCAGAACTCCTGACATAGGCTATTTATTTTTAACCTTTTTAACCAGGTATTCTTTATTTTTATCATGCTCTTGCGGAATATGTCAATGAAAATGAGACACACGATTCAAGAAATTAAACTCTAATCATACAGCACCGAATCTGTTTCAGGTTTGTTTATCCAAGCCGCTTTTGGCAATACCGGGGGTTTTGGTACATTTCCCTTGAATCTTTTGGGGTTAAGGTCAAAAGCCGATTTCAGGACTTCAACTCGATCTTCATAGATTTGTTGTGCCATGCCATAGTGAACATTTTCCGGTGTCATAAGAGCAATGCCTGCATGATAATGCTCTTCGTTGTACCATGGAAAGAACCGTTGGCAAAAAGCCCTCGAATCCTGGATTGAGCCAAATCTGCCAGGGAAGTCAGGACAATATTTGAGGGTCTTGAACTGCGACTCCGAATAGGGATTGTCGTTACTCACATAAGGGCGGCTATGGGTTTTGGTTATGCCCAAATCAGCGAGAAGCTGTGCCACCCCTTTGGACTTCATGCTTGGACCACGGTCTGCATGCAGGGTCAGTTGTTCCGGCTCAATGTTCTGTTTTATGCAAGACTGTTCAATAAGCCTTTTAGCCAAGGCAGTGCTTTCTTGATGAGCAACCATCCAACCGACAACATAACGACTGAAAATATCCATAATAACG
>DAOVAK010000104.1 GCA_030671095.1 Deltaproteobacteria bacterium
TTTGTTTCCATGGATCTGTATAACCGGTATAAAGACGAGGTTTGGAATTTGACGAACGCCAAACAACGTTTGGAACCTGGCAAAAAGAACCGAGGACTTACCGATAAAGAAATCGCCTCGACGTTAGGATTGACCGTTGAGGAGGTAATTGAGATTCGCTGCATTGCTGAGAGCGAGAAGACTCCGCTCGAAGCCTACCTGGATGCGGAAGATACGAAAGAGAAGAGGTTCAAACGGCCACCTGGCAAAAAATGAGAGTCAACCAGATCTGATCTCACATCAATCATCAAGGAGCATTGCAAAGTCAAATGAAGAACGCCCAGATGATATCCACCATTTGCAGGATGTGCCCCCAGGGCTGTGGGCTTGAGGTAACCCTCGAAAATGGCAACCCTGTAAGTCTAAAAGGTTCCAAAGACCACCCGTACAGTAAGGGGTGGCTTTGCGCCAAGGGGAGAGCAGCCCTGGATCTATTCAATTCTCCCCAGAGACTCTCTTCTCCCCTGGTTCGAAAGGAGGGAGAACTCGTCTCAGTAGAATGGGAAGAAGCCCTCGACTTTTCTGCAGAGAGACTTCGCCGACTGAAAGACCTGTACGGTCCCCAGAGCCTGGCCATCTATCAGGGAGAGGGAATAGGTCATCAGGAGATCAAGTATTACATGAAACGTTTTGCCAATGTCTATGGGACCCCAAATTTCATGGGGGTAGGCTCCATATGTAATGTGGCTAGAACCATGGCTGATACCCTGACCTTTGGTGGTGTAACCAAACCGGATATCGCAAACACTAACCTTCTGATTATCTGGGGTGCAAATCCCTTCGCATCCAATGAACCTTTCCTGCCCAAAGAGATTAGTCAACTCAAAAAAAGAGGTGGAAAGCTTGTCGTGGTTGATCCTCGAAGGACTGAAGTGGCTTCTAAAGCGGATGTCCATCTGGCCATCAAACCCGGCCGCGATGAAATCATAATCTTGAACATGCTTCATGTTATTTTAGGGGAAGATTTATGGGACAAGGAATTTACAGAAAAGTGGGTTCACGGGTTCCATCGCTTCCACGAAACAGTTGTAAAAGATCGGTATTCCCCGGAAAACGGGGAGGCTCTGACCGGAATCCCGTCCGATCTGGTACGTCATGTTGCACGCTCATACGCCAAGACTAAGCCGGCCTGCATATCCATGGGTAACGGTCTGGAGCACCACAGTTTCGGCATCAGCACCATGCGTCTATTGGCCATCATGAAGGCCATCACGGGGAACCTGGATGTACCTGGGGGAGACCTGTTCACACCAAGACCTAAGCTAAGAGATATGACAATGCCCTTGCCCGAACCTTCCATGCCTCCCGTAGGTTCCGAGGAATTCCGCCTGTTCTGTCAATCGCGTAAGGAGGCACGCGCCCTTTCTCTTCCTAAAGCGATTTTAGAGGAGGAACCTTATCCCATAAAAGGTTTGATTATCGCGGGGGGAAACCCCTCTCTTGAGTGGCCCAATAGCAGTAGGGTCCGGGAAGCACTCAAGAAACTAGAATTCTTGATGGTCATTGATGTGGTTCGATCTCCAGACTCTCACTGGGCCCATGTAGTTCTCCCCGCGTGTACTTTCTTGGAAAGGGACGAGCATCACTTGAATGTCTACCAAAACCTCCACAGCGTCACATTAAGAAGGCAGGTAGTCGAGCCAACTTACGGGCTTCCCGATCAGATGATATGGGTAAAATTGGCACACCACATGGGATTTGAAAAATATTTCCCCTGGCAAACCTGTCAGCAAGGCATTGATTATTTGTTAGGGGATCTTGGGGTAACCTATAGGGATCTCATTGCCCATGGTGGGGTATATGAATACGGGCAGAGAAAATTCAAAAAATATCTACATCAGGGTTTTAAAACCCCGACCGGAAAGGTTGAGATCTTTTCTGAAAGACTGAAGGATCTCGGTTATGACCCTTCCCCCATTCGAGAAGATGCTCTCCAAACGGCGGATGAGTCAAACCAGTTTCCCCTGCATTTGACTACGGGCGCAAACCTTCTCTGTTACTTGCACTGGCAGTACCGTTATATCCCGAAGCTCAGAAAAATGGCACCAGAGCCCGTATTTGAAATCCATCCAAGTACCGCCAGGCAATATGGTTTATCCGAGGGAGAGATGGCCGAGGTACAAACTGAAAACGGAAAGATTCAACTCGAGGCCCAGCTTACCGATAATATCCGTCCCGACACCATACATATTCCTCAAGGTTGGGAAGATGCCTGTGCCAACGAGCTCACCCCTTCCGACGATGCTGATCCCATTTCAGGATTCCCAAACCTGAAATCTTTGAGATGCTGTGTCCGCAAGATATGAGAAAAGAGTGATAAGTAAGTCTCAAGGGACGTCCATAAGATCATGAAATTTATTACTTTGGTTTCAGAAACTCATAATCTCATGGATGGCCCCCTTTTCTCATCCTAATCTTATCTATCAACCCTTCCAGATTTTAAGACTGCCGTGAGAACTAGGCCTAGGAAACTGAGAATGGCACACCCCAGGAAAGCCGTTTGATAGCTGGAGGTCACATCAAAAATGTAGCCAGTCAGCCATGGACCAAAAGCGCCTCCCACTGTGAAGCCAAAAGCAATTACACCCAGAATCAAACCATGGGAGTCTAATCCAAACAGCACGGCTACTAGAGGCGATTCCGCAACAACACAACCTCCATAGGCAAAGCCAAAGATACAGGCAAATGCGTAGAGCATCCAGGTCATTTTGGCTGGTACTAACCAGAGCAACGCAGCTGCCATCAGGCTGAAACCGATGACAAAGACTTTCCGGCTTCCAATGATATCAGCAGCTCTGCCTAACAAAACCTTTCCCAAAATGCTCACCCCGCCAATGGTCGCCAAAATGTTAGCAGCACTGGCACGAGAAATTCCCAATTCCGTGGCATGGGCTACAATATGTACCATGATAGAAAATACACCGAACCCAAAACAGAAAATCATGGCGAAAAGCACCCAGAAGGGCCTGGTATGAATGGCCTCCCCTAAGGAAAGCCCTCCATTTCTGGGGTTCGAACCCTTCCGGCCACTTTGATTTTCACCGTAGGCGAATTGCCCCAACTGAGAAGGATCACGCCTCAGGAGCTGTGCGGATAACACGACAACTGCCAAAACTATACTGCCTAGTATGATGTAAGATATCCGCCAGCCATAACTGGAAATGAGCCCATTAGCTGCCGGTGGTCCGATCAGGGCACCGATGCCGATGCCAGCCGTCACAACACCTGTCATCATGCCTCTTCTCAGGACAAACCATCTGGCCACAGTTGTCATAAGAGGGACAAATCCACCACCCATGCCGGCTCCCAAGATCAAGCCAAAAGATAGATACAACTGCCAGAGGGCCTCAAGCTGTGACATGAGAAGATAACCGATACCCAATAGTAAGCCACAGACTGACATCACTATTCGGGGCCCGAACCTATCGTTTAGCCCGCCCATGGCAATCCCGAGCAGGCCCATTGTAATCGAGCAAAGAGAGAAGGCACCTGATGTCATTGCCCTGGACCAGCCAAATTCACTGAGTATGGGTTTGAAAAAGACGCCGAAGGCATAAAATACGGCCCACATGACCACCATGATAAGGAAGGCTGCCGCGACCACGAGGTAGCCATAAAATATTCCATGCTCATCTTTCCGTTTCATTTCCGCTTTCCTAGATGGAGGGGTCGGGTGTTCATTCTTGACAAACCCGGCTTCTTTTCATGTGTTAGGGGGCGATCGTCCTCTGTAAGTCCTCTTCTTCTAATAAGGGTGAATGGTAATCGATATGAGTTGGGCCTTTCTGAAAATCCTAGCCTCCAGAGGGTCCTTACTCTCCTTTAAGGCGTTCCTCATGGGGGTCACGCCGTCAACTGCTCGTCCCCCAATCTCCACAATGATATCCCCGCGTTCTAAACCGTCTCTTTCGGCACGACTCTCTTTTCTGACATCAGAGACCAGAACTCCATGCGTCAAATCAAAAGAAAAGGCCTGTGCCAGCGAGGGGGTAAGGTCCTGAAGCGTCACGCCATAACGTTCCTCCACCTTCCCTGTTTCTTTGAGCGGAACAGACGCTTCTTTGAATAACCTTTCCGAGACAAAGATTGGGGCATTGAACTTCAGGGCCATGACTATGGAGTCGCTCGGCCTTGCATCGATCTCTATGACAGTGCTTCCCTCCTTAATCATAAGTGTGGCATAGTAGACGCCTTTTTGAATATGGGTGACAATAACGCGCTGAATCCTTAAATTGGCCTTTTTAATTACCCTTTCCAGCAAATCGTGGGTGAGGGGACGGAAATGATCGATCCCGTTCATCTCCGAATGAATGGCATTGGCTTCAAAATGGCTGATCCAAATAAAGAGCCCACGTTCCTCAACAGAGTCCGCAAGAATCACAACGGGTTGCTGACTTCCAGGATCAATGATTAGTCGGTGGACCTTTGCCTGAATGAAATCATTTTTGTCAGAAACGACTGATGTGAAGTCTTCTCCCAGCGTTTGACCACCGGGCCAGATCGACGCGGCAAACCACAGTCCGGCGGTGACCAAAAGCCTCAAGTTTCTCTCTTTAAACAGAACTCCCATGGGCCTATTCCTCCCATTAAAAGCACTTACCCTATCCTGAGCGTCTCTTCATAAGCATCTTTCATCGCCTTGGCGAGCGGCAGGACGCCTTGATCAGCCTTCTGTTGAAGCTGCTTACTCAACGAATAGAGCCCTTTTAATACGTCCAGCATGGATCCCAGTTCTCGGAGATATATGCCTGCGGCTTGCCTATCCCCCTCGGCCGCTTCTGATATGGCAGCGGCTGCCAGCAGTCCGCTTTGAAGGGCAGGGCCAATCCCTTCATAGGTTATGGGTAAAATCAGACTCGCAGCATCTCCAATGAGCAAGATGTTTCCCAGGGCCGGAGAGAAGGTCCCCGAAACAAGCGCCTTGTGGAGCCCTGGTTCTAAACAGCCATCCTGCCACACCGGCTTTTTGGACAGATTGAAGCCCCAGTTCATCAGCGTCTGATTTATCTCCTCCCTCAGTTCTCGAATTCCACTCCCCTCAATTAGAAAGAAGTCGCCTTTATGGATGATATCAAATCGTGGATTAGGACGTGACTTGGGGAAAAACCAATGGAAGTAGTCCCTTTCAATATCAACAGACCCTTCATAGCATTCCCGCATTGGGCCCATGTATGGAACTTTGAGGGTTGGGAATAAAGACTTTCTCACTCGGGAGGTAGCGCCATCCGCACCAATGACAAACCGTGTCCTCAGTTCTTGCTCTTCCTTGTCTTTCTTAACAGCGATTATGCATCTGCCCTCAGTCTGGGTGACGTCAAGAAACCTAGTCCTATCCCATATCTCAACCCCCTCCTCTTCTGCCCTCCTATTCATCCAGAAGTCCAAATCTCTTCTCCAGGCAATGGGTGTCTGCCACTCAATAACCTGAGGCTCCACGCCTGGAAAATGTAGCATGTGTCCGGATAAATAGTGGGGATCCACCAAGACATCCTTAGGAACATTTCCGAATTCTTGCTCAACAATGTCATGCGCCCACACGCCCATGATCATTCCGGTGCATACCTTCTCTCGCGGCAGTCTCCTCTTCTCCAAGAGCAGCGTTCTGAACCCATTCTGGGCACACTTTTTCGCAGCCACGGAACCGCCTGGACCGGCACCGACTACGATGACATCATATTCTCCAATGAGCCTAGCCAATATTTTCCCCCTCCCCGTTTCTCAAAATAACCAACTGGGCAAGGCCCAGTGGAGTGTTGGAGTATTGGAGTGCTGGAGTGTTGGTTGATTGAGAATCTTATTATTTTTTTTTAATATTCCAATACTCCCTGGCCCAGACCTGGTATTTCGGGTCCTATTTGTATCTTTCCGGCATCCGAGTCATTGCCGCATCCTCAGAATGTACCCAAAGTGTCGCGCCAGGGCGGGCCATCACTCCACCACTCCTTTACTCCAGAAAACGCTTTTCCCGAGAAGATATTTTAATAGTCACCCTATGACGCAACATCAAAGGCATCTGGCCTGGAGTCTTTTTTTCATTTCCATTGCTCCAACATCCTGGCCATAATTGTCCTGATTCCCTGGTCGGATTTTTCTTTTGGGGCTATTTTTAGGAGAATATCAAGAAAGGCCTGGGCGGACGGGGAAAGGTATTGATTTTTAAGATAGGCTATACTTACATCCAGGAATATCCGTTGGCCTTTAATGGGGACAGTGACAAGCTTTTTTTCCTGGAGTTCAACCGCCGCGGCTTCTTTTACTATAAAAGAGACACCGTCTCCTCTCTGGACGAGCTGTTTGATAAACTCCGCATTGCTCGTTTCTATCAAGATCTCTGGTGAGATGCCATTATCATCAAATGACGCAATGACCAGTTTTCTCGTCGCAGATCCTCTCTCCTTTATAATGAGCGGTTCTCCCGCCAATTCGGCAAGGGTGATATATCTCTTCCTTGCCAGGGGGTGTTCCGGCGCTAGTATCAGGACCAGTTCCTCCCGGCTGAAAGGAATAAAACAGATATCAGGATTATCTTCGACCTTGGCTATGACTGCCACCTCATTCTTAAAATCAAGCAGGCTATGAATTATGTCCAAAGAACTACCTTCATCCAGATGGATCTTGATATGAGGGTAGGCATCTCGAAAGCTGGTGATCAGAAAGGGCATAAAATATCGGGCATAGCTCTTTGAGGTCCCCAGGCGCAGCATACCCCTCTTCAGCTCCTTCAGGTCATCGATTAGGTCTTCAATCTCTTTTTCATATTCAAAAACCTTTGCCGCATAATCATAAAGGGTTTTTCCTTCATCGGTCAGAAAGATTCTTCGGCCCTTTTTTTTGAAGAGCTTTAGATTGCATGAATCTTCAAGGAGTTTTATCTGGGCGGTGACGGCTGGCTGTGTAATGTAGAGCTTCTCCGCCGCCCTAGTACAACTTAGATATCTTGCAGTCTGACAAAATACTCTGAGCCGATTGAAATTGAGCATGGAAGCCCCTCTCTCCCTTTACCTCCTCCCCAAAAAGACTGTGTAGTCATGCATTCAAGCCGTCATTCCGGCCAAGTCCCGCGGCGCGGGACTTGACTGCCGTGACGAGTTACGACACAGTGCCAAAGGGGAGAAGTCGTTTATGGTGGATGCCTAAATAAATTTTATGGATGAAAGCGAATCATAAGAAAATTTTATGGATACCATAAAAAAAATGGAATTGACAGAATTTTTTTAATATTTAATTATGCTTAAGGCGAAAAAATGGCTCCGGTTCGTTTCGCATTTGGAGTGATGGAACATGGGAGTATTGGAGTAATGGGTGAGAGTAAGAAGATCCCAATCTTAATTTTAGGTTTTCCTTTCCAATATTCCCTTGGCGCCGCAGTGATATCTAGACCGAAATAAGGCCTATTATTTCATTCACTTGTGGCTAGCGTTTCCTTTGCCGGGTTGACCTGGCCATCCTGGAATCCAACCTTTTTCTGTTTTTCAACAGAGAGCCAAAATGGGATTTCATATTGCAACTTCCTTCTCAGACATGTCTTATTTATTAAAACCTTTCTTTTTGCGTCTTTTCATTAGTGTTTCCGGGTTAATCAAAATTCTTTAACAAATTAAACAACTTAAACTTCCATGACTTGCTCACAGTGTTGAACTCTTTACTCAACTAAGTCCTTCATAACCCGAAGGAATGCTGAAAGAATGGAAGACAGGATGGCAAGAGGACGAGAATAGTATGATCAGTCTTTTCTCTTCCTTTGGCCCATCACTCCAGTGCAGCCGTCGTAACTGCGGGACGGAGTGAAGCGGAGCTGAGTTGGTCTAGTTATCTTCCACTTAACCTTTAACC
>DAOVAK010000505.1 GCA_030671095.1 Deltaproteobacteria bacterium
AGGGAGATCGCCAAGGGCACCAATAAAGGCTTTCAGTTCTTGTTCGGTAAAGCGCTTCATAAAGGTGAGGCTGCTAAGCCCGATGGTTCCCAGGTATTTGTAGAACGTATCAGCAAACACTTTGAACTGGGAACTAACAAATTTCTCTCCGTTGACCAACAATACATCCTCAGCTCGAGAAAAGGTAAGAACACCCCGGTTCTTGATGTAGCTGCGCACATAATTTGCGATCTTCTGCAGGAGAGTAGTTACGGCGTTGCTCTCCAAGGGATAGAGTTTGATGGTCCTCCCCGCACTGAGTATGCCGCGCAGGATCTCGGCCACCAGTCTCGTCTCCTTTCGGCGCATCTCATCGGCTGCGTCAGCAGTAACTCTTTGGCGGGCTAATTCGTCTCGTGCCAGGTCTCCCACCTTGCCCCTCCTTGCGTAGCGGATCTGTTTTAGATCAACGTGCTCTAAGTTGTTTTCAATCATCAGATGTTCCCAGTGGCGTTCATCAAAGGTTTTCTGCTCAGTTCGACCAAAGGCCTCCAACATGACTTCCACCTCACGCTCCGTAAGGCCTTTGAGGAAAGCGATTCCTTTTAGCTGAAGCTGGTTAAGAAGTTCGAGAAAACCCTTGGCGACCACCTTGAAGTCCTTGGTAGCGATTTTCTGTCCATTGACCACCAGAGCCCGTTCTATTTGCATGATATTGAAGTGTTCATTTTTTTCTACAATTCCATCGATCCTGGTCTTCAGCTTCTGGGTGACGTCGATAACAGGCTTACTGCCGGGTGGATAAAGCTTTATATTTCGGACCGCAATCATAAACTCCCGTATCATATGGGGGACACGAGCCAGGCCGTTAGCGTCCAAGGGGACATCCGCTCCGGCGACCTCAGCGGGTTGTTCGGCGGTGTAAAGGATAGCTTCCTGGGCATTGAACTTCACGGCGTTTGATGTTGCTAGGATCCGCTCGTATGTTCCCGTCTTTTCCTGGTCCGTGGAACGCTTGAAGTGGTAAGCAAGGGTTGCAGCAGAGGGCAGGAGCTGGCGCTGATAGAGTGTTTCTTGATAATTACCAATACGCTCGTGAAGTTCCTGCTTTCTGTCCTGGTCTATGGCACCATAAGAAATCTCGAGGACACGTTTCCCCAAAAAGCGTATCACCTCATCGTTTAGCTGAAAGTCTGACTGGAGAAGACCTTGAGCCGCAGCCTCATCTATAAACTCGAGAACCTTCGCTTCCATGGCCTCAGAACTTCCTATGAGCATACTCAATGAGACATCATCGCCAAGAGCGGATACTTGTTCAAGCATTTGCCTGCTGTCTTCATCCAGGGCGGCAATTTTCTGGGTTACGATCTCTTCCAGGGACTTGGGGAGATAGCCCTCCTCCACGGGTCGAATAACCCATCGCTGACCGACAAGTGTAATTTGTTGGTCCATGACGAGTTTGCGCAAGATTTCGCTAATGAAAAGGGGATTTCCTTGTGTAATCTGGAAGAGGTCACCCTCGAAATTGTCAGGTTTGTCCAGATTGGGAAATATTCTTTTGATATGCCGGGCAATTTGAGCGGCTGTGAGGGGGGTAAGGAGGATCTTTTGGAGACCCAGTTCCTCACCATAGGCAGCGTGGAATCGTTCCAGGGGCCCTTTCTCCCCCGCTTTAGCCTCCTTTGTCTCCGAGGATGTACCGCAGATAAAAAGTGGGAGGTCATCTCTCATCATCAATTTGCGCAGGAGGAGCATCGTTGCCTCATCGCCAAAGTGCAGATCATCAATGAAAATGATAAGAGGACGTTTACCCACGATCTTGGGAATGAAGTGGACCAGGGTGGTAAAGATGCCTTCACGCAACTCCCCCTCTTTCTCATCTATCGGGGCCTCATCGGATCCTCCAAGCTGTGGGATGATTTGACCCAAGTAGGTGAGCTCTTTGGGGTTGAGGCTCTCTAAGACTTTTTCACCTTTATCTTTCCGTTTATTCAAAATGTCTATGAGGATTTTCGTGGTCAGATAATAGGGACGGAACATCTCCTGAGAGGCACCGTTGACTTTGACCTGCCAAATCTTTTTCTGAGAGAGATTTTGGCGGATTGCTTCGAGAAATTCTGTTTTGCCTAGGCCAGGAGAGCCTTCAACAATAAGAAATTGGCTTTTCTTCTTACTGAAAATTTTGAGGGCGTTGGTCACTTGTGCCAGCTGTTTACTCCGACCAACAAGCTTGACGTCCTCAAGCTGGTAGATGGCTGTTTTGTCAAAGACATCTTCTAGGGCCACCTCAGTCGCATTCACATAGCAGTCACGGCCTTTCTTTTTCGCCGAATAGAGGGCTGTATCAGCCCTTTGGATCAGGGCCTTGCTGTTCTTGGCATCTTCAGGGGCCGAAGCGATTCCAATGCTGAGGGTGATCTGAAGGGGGCTGTCAGCAGTGCTCGGCTGAAAGGACTTCTCATGGACCCTTTTGTATAGTTTCTCGCCCCTCAGCAGTGAGGTCCGCTTATCTGTTTGAAGCAGAAGCATAAACTCATCGCCCGCATAGCGAACGGCCAAACCGTCTTTTCCCGCTACCTCTTGGATCAGGCCTGCCACCCAAATCAATGCCTGGTCGCCGATCTGGTGTCCATACCTATCATTGATTTGCTTAAAATTATCCACATCCATCATGAGGAGGGAGAACGGACGTTTTTCCAGGGTGTCCCACTGGACTTTGGACTGAAGGTATTGGTAGAGGAAACGTCTATTGTAGATGCCGGTCAGTTCATCTTCGAAGATGAGGCGTGAAGGATCTTTCCCGGAATGCTCCAGGAAGTTGAAGAGTTCTTGGCGTTGCTCCATGGGGGTTGGGTTGATAACAGTTTAATTTTACTATAAAAAGCATACGAAAAATAGCGCTGAATGTCAAGTCGGAAGATTTGTCCCTGATCCACCATCAAGGCATCATCTGCGGTGTTGCCTTCGATCGCTCCTCCTTGCGGCGTATTGCTCCATACGCCTCAGTCGTCGCTCCTCGGCGCCTAGCATCTAATACCTTGCTGGTGATCAGGAATGCTACATAACCTAATAATTTCACTCTTAATACCCAAATTAGACGGTGGATTTGGGTTTGTCT
>DAOVAK010000035.1 GCA_030671095.1 Deltaproteobacteria bacterium
CACTTCTACTGTGAGAAATCCATATCAAACTGGGAGAATTGACCGGATTTGGCCGCTTGAGGTCTGGGTGTGTACTCTTTTGGTTCCGTACCCTCTTTGAAGGCCTGGAAAACTGTTTTCTCCGAGTACGGACTAGCCAGCAGACCCGTCTTTGCATCTATCTTAGCAAAGACCACGCCTCCTGGGACAGCGAAGTCTTCCACGGGTTGGTCCTTCAAAACCTGGGACATGAAATAGAGCCATATGGGGCTTGCGGCCCTCGAGCCCGTCTCTCCTTTGCCCATGGGTCTACGATCATCATACCCTACCCATGCTCCTGTGGCCAAGCTAGGCGTAAAGCCTATGAACCAGGCATCCCTCAGCTCGTTGGTGGTACCCGTTTTTCCGGCCGCTGGCCTTTTTAAGCCCTTTATCCTCCAACCCGTCCCCTCCTGGATGACCGCTCTTAACAGGTCCGTCATGACATGGGCCGTCTCTTTGGAGATAGCCTCCCTAAAGGAAGGCTGATTCTCCTCTATGACCTGCCCGCTTCTGTCCACGATCCTGTTAATGAAAAAGGGCTCAGCCAACATCCCCATATTGGCAAAGACCAAATAGGCCCGAGTAATCTCATATAAGGAGATACCCGAGGATCCAAGGGCGAGTGAGAGATCGGGGCTCAATTCAGATTCAATGCCCACACGCTCTGCATACTGTATCGCGTGGTAGACCCCTATCTTCCTGAGTATCTTAACGGTAATCACATTCCGCGACATGATAAGGGCCGTTCTGAATAGGGTCGGGCCAAAAAACTTCTTTTTATAGTTCTTGGGCCGCCATATCTCCTCGTCCCGACTCCCCTTGGAGATGTAAGGGGCATCAATAATCACGGTCGCAGGGTTCATTCCCCGATCAAGGGCTGCGGCGTAGATCATGGGTTTGAACGCCGACCCTGGCTGGCGTCTTGACTGTATGGCCCGGTTAAACTGGCTAACGTCAAAGTCCCGACCGCCCACCATCGCTCTGACTCTAGCGCTGTGCGCCTCCATACTGAGAAGGGCACCCTGAATCTCTGGTTCTTGTTCCAAAGAGAGAATCCAATCAAAGGGTGGCTTTCCTTTTTTCTTTATCCGGACGAGAACAACATCTCCGGTCTTGAGCACTTTGCTTGGAAGCTTAAGACTGGTCGCATAATAGGGCACCTCAGGATTCGGAGTTCTGGCCCATTTCATCTCAGAGAGGGGGAGAAGCCCACGCTTTTCACCGTGGCTGACGACCACCTCTCCTTTTTGGTCATCCACCTTCTCCACAAGACCTTCAAACATCGAATCCGAGTCAAGGAGATCCTGCTCCAGTTTTTTTGCCTTCTCTTCTCTGAATGCTTCCATCTCCTCTGGGGAAAGATGGCGAAGAGGTCCACGGTACCCTTCCCTTTTATCCAGTTCTTTCAACCCCTTGTTCAGAGCCGCTTGGGCAGCACGCTGCATTTCAAGGTTCAAGGTCGTATAGACCTTGAGTCCTCCCCTGTACAAGAGTTCTCGCCCATACTTTTTCTCCAGATATCTGCGCACATGCTCCGCAAAATAAGGCGCTTTCGAAAAGGAACTCTCATCCCTCTCCTCCATTTGAAGCTCAGCGTTCAGGGCCTCTTCCTCTTGCGTTTCTTCGATATAGCCCTCTTCACGCATCCTCTCCAACACATATTTCTGTCTTGCTTTGGCCAGCTCGAAGTGTGTTATCGGGGAATATCGACTTGGCGCCTGAGGAAGTCCTGCAAGTAGGGCAGATTCTGGGAGATTCAGTTCCGTCGCTCTCTTGTTGAAATAGGTACGGGCCGCGGCCTCAATCCCATAGGCCCCGTGTCCCAGATAGATCTGATTCAAATACAGGAATAGAATCCTCTCCTTTGAGAAGTTCTTTTCTATTTGTAGAGAGAGCAACGCCTCCCTCGCCTTCCGCTTATATGTTTTTCTTGGATTCTTTAAGAGTAATGACCTGGTGACCTGCTGCGTAATGGTACTTCCACCCTGCTCTATTTTGCCTGCCATCAGGTTCTTGATAAGGGCTCTGGCTATGCTCAGGATGTCTACGCCCTCATGTTTGAAAAAACGGGCATCTTCGGCCGCTATGAAAGCATTGATGAGGTGATCTGGAACTTGGTCAAGCGGAACCACGATCCTCTTCTCTTCCCAAAATCTGCCAATCACCTCACCCTCATCGCTAAAGACCTCTGTTATGATGGGTGGGTTGTATTCTCTCAGGGAGCCTATATAGGGGAGATTACTGGACCAGATATACCATAAAACGGCCACAATGCTCACGGCAAACAGGCCCAAGACCAGACTGCTCCACAAAATGAACCGAAAAAACCTCTTCATCTAAAGATTCTCCGATCAAGCGTCCTGTATTGGATGGCCTCGGCCACATGATGAGCCCTAACAGGGCTACTGCTTTCCAGATCAGCGATGGTTCTCGATATCTTCAATATTCTGGAATGGGCTCGGGCACTCAGGCCAAGTTTGTCCATCGCCTTTTCCATCAGGTCATTTGATTCTCCATCAAGTGCACAGAACTGTCTGATGTGGCGACTGCTCATACCGGCGTTGGTGTGGATTTTCATCTTTTTAAAGCGTTCGCCTTGAATCTCCCTCGCCTTCTTCACCCTCCCTAAGATCTCCGATGAGGATTGTCCGCTTTCACCCGAGGCAAGGTCCCTGAACGGAACCGGGGGCACCTCCATATGAATGTCTATCCTATCCATCAGAGGTCCAGATATCTTTGAGCGATACCTCCGAATCTGGAGATAAGAGCAGTGGCACTCCCGTTTGGGATCCCCAAAAAACCCGCAAGGACAGGGATTCATGGCTGCAACAAGCATAAAATTGGCTGGATAGGTGACCGTTGAACTCGCCCTAGAAATGGTCACGTGGCCATCTTCCATCGGCTGTCTGAGGACCTCCAAGACATTTTTCTTGAACTCAGGCAGCTCATCCAGGAAAAGCACACCATTGTGCGCAAGACTCACCTCCCCAGGTTTAGGGCTCTGGCCACCTCCTATCAAGCCCGCATCAGAGATGGTGTGGTGGGGAGATCGAAACGGCCGAGTACTTATGAGACCGTGCCCTTTGGGCATCATGCCCATGACACTGTAGACCTTAGAGGTCTCTAACGCCTCCTGGAAGCTTAGCTCCGGAACAATGGTATGCAGGCGTCTGGCAAGCATGGTCTTGCCTGCACCCGGCGGTCCCATCAAGATCAGGTTATGACCACCCGCAGCAGAGATCTCTAAGGCCCTTTTCACATCTTCCTGACCCCGAACATCAGCAAAATCGAAATCATCGCTCGATCTCCTGAAGAGCTTTTTAATATCCACCTGGAACGGATCTCTATTTACGACACCTGAAAGCGTCTCTATGAGCTGTGAGAGGGTCTCCACAGGGTATATGTGCACGCCTTCCACAACGGCCGCTTCAGCCGCATTTTCCTTGGGCAAGAACACCCCCTTCAGGCCCTTCTCTTTTGCCGTAACGGCCATGGGAAGGGCACCCTTGATTGGTCGGATAAGGCCATCAAGGGAGAGTTCGCCCAAAACCAGATGCTGACCATACGATTCCTTTGACACAAGGCCGGTGGCAGCCAATATGCCCAGTGCCATGGGAAGATCAAATGCGGACCCCTCTTTCTTGATATCTGCAGGAGCCAGATTTACAGTGATTCTGTCAGAGGGAAAGTGGTAACCTGAATTCTTTATGGCGGTCTTAACCCTGTCTTTGCTTTCCCGAACCGCCCCTTCCGGAAGACCAACGGTGGAGAATGAGGGAAGCCCCTGGGAAATATCAACCTCCACTTCCACAACATAGCCCTCTATTCCGATCACAGCGCTGCTGAGGACTTTGGCCAACATGAAAAGGTATCTCCAGATAAATTTCTGGTTGTGATCTTTGATATACTCTTTACATTTAACAATACAAATGTTACGAAGTAAAGTTTATTTGATTTTGAGCCTTTATGATTCCAATTTGTAAGGTCACAGGAGTATAACATGGCACGAATTACAGTAGAAGATTGCTTGCAAAAAGTAAACAACCGCTTTGCCCTGATTCACATGGCCGCAAAACGCGTTAGGCAGCTCAGGAAAGGCGCCGAACCCCTGGTTGTTTCGAAAAATAGGGATGTGGTGATTTCTCTCAGAGAAATTGCCGCGGGAAATGTGGTTAAAGGGGAACCTATCTCACAGCAAAGTCTCCTCAACAATAAAGAGGATAAACTTTTGGATGAACCAAAAGGAGAAAGCCCGGAAGAAGCCCCAGAAAAGGAAAAAGGCGAGCAGACGGACGCCTAAAGGAAAAACCGAGCATGCAGAAGAGGGATTATTATGAGGTCCTTGGGGTCTCGCGGGATGCCGTGGAAGAAGATCTTAAAAGGGCCTATCGAAAATTGGCCATGAAATATCACCCGGACAAAAACCCGGGGGACAAGGAGGCGGAAGAGAGATTCAAGGAGGCCGCTGAGGCCTATGAAGTCCTCAGAGATAGAGAAAAGAGAGGGATATACGATCGATTTGGCCACCAGGGTTTGGAAGGTACAGGCTTCAGAGGCTTCAGTGGTTTTGAAGATATCTTTTCCAGTTTTAGCGATATCTTTGAGGATTTCTTTGGCTTTGGGACGCGAAGGAGGAGCAGGGTTAGGGCCGGAAATGATCTTCGATATGATTTGGAAGTCACATTGGAAGAGGCCTTTTCTGGCAAGGAGGAGGCGCTCGCTTTTCATAGGTGGGAAGTCTGTGAAAATTGTCGCGGATCAGGCATAACGCCAGGCAGTGAGCCCCAGATCTGTGCCACGTGTCAAGGTCGAGGGCAGGTGGTTCGGTCCCAAGGATTCTTTCAGGTCAGCACCACTTGTCCTGCCTGCCATGGTGAAGGGCGAATCATAACGGATCCCTGTGAAGCGTGCAGAGGCGGGGGAAAGGTCAAGGTTAAGCGAGAAGTCACCGTCAAAATCCCACCAGGGGTGGATACTGGATCTCAACTAAGACTCCGCGAGGAGGGGGAACCTGGTGAATATGGTGGGCCACCGGGAGATCTATTTGTGGTCATTCGCGTGATAAATCACGAGTTTTTTGCCCGTGAAGGTGATCACCTCTTGTGTGAGATTCCCATATCATTTGTTCAGGCGGCTTTAGGAGACACAATTAGAATCCCCGTACTTGGAGAAGAGGGGGAAAAGGAGCTGAAAATACCCGGCGGGACGCAGCCGGATGAGATTCTGTCCCTACCTGGCGAGGGGATGCCAACCCTCAGGAGAAACAAAAGAGGAGATCTTTTTGTGAAGATCGCCGTGAAAATACCCAAGAAACTCAACCAGAGACAGAGAGAACTTCTGAAGGAATTTGCAAAGACTGAGGGTTCAAAAAAATCGAAAAAAGCAAAGAATTTTTGGCACAAAATGAAGAAATAAAGGAAGAGAAGAAACCTGGATTTTAGCTTGATAATGGGTTATAAACTTCTTTGTCTAGGGGGAAATTTGTAGAGCCATGTTAACAAAGAATAAACTGGAATATTTTAAGAAATTGCTCAACGAAAGGTTTGAAGAACTCTTGAGCGAGGCCAACAAGACGGTTACCGGCATGACCGCCCACAAGGAGAATCTGCCTGATCCTTCAGATAGGGCGTCCCTGGAGTCTGACAGGAATTTTACCCTGAGAATAAGAGACAGGGAGAGAAAACTCCTAGGAAAGATCAGAGAGGCCCTGGACAGGATTGGAGACGGCACCTACGGGATCTGTGAGGAATGTGGAGAAGAAATTTCCACAGAAAGGTTAAAGGCCCGCCCCGTAACCACCCTGTGTATTGAGTGCAAAAAGAGGCAGGAAACCGAGGAAAAGGTCAAGGGATTGTAACTAACATCTTGCGCATTTTGAGAGCCATAGCCGGTGCAGATTCCTTGTACCCGGCTTTTTTATTTCCGGGCCCCTGCTGAACAAGTTGAAGGACCATCGCCCCAATGCCCATTAATTATATTTCCCCCGGCCAATGTGATAGTATGGCATGAAGGCCAAAACTTCAGAATTTTGGCGACGTTCAGAAGTATTGGTATCTGATGTTTTTTGTTCATGATTTTATTTGCCCATGACGGCGAGGAATAGAGGCAATACAGTGGTGAGGGAAAGGAAACCTACTGTGACCCATAAAGAGGTGATAACCACCCACATCAATGCCGATTTCGATGCTTTGGCCTCAATGATTGCGGCCAAAAAACTCTATCCTGAAGCCACCCTCGTTTTTTCAGGTTCACAGGAAAGGAATCTCAGGAACTTTTTTCTCCACAGTACCTCATACATATTTGACTTTACCAAGATAAAACGGATCAACTTTGACCAGATCAAACGTCTCATCCTGGTGGACACCCGCCAGAAGAGTCGGATTGGAAAATTTGCTGAACTGTTGGGAAGGGAAGATGTGGAGATCCATATCTATGATCACCACCCAGCCTCTGAGGATGACATAAAGGGAGAAAAGGAGGTGATTCGGGAAGTGGGCTCGACCACTTCCATTCTCACTGCGATTCTGAAGGAAAGGGGTGTCTCCATTTCTGCTGATGAGGCAACCATTATGTGCCTAGGAATCCACGAGGATACAGGTTCATTCACCTTCCCTTCAACAAGACCTGAGGATTTTCTCGCCGCCGCATGGCTCATTGAACAAGGGGCCAATCATAATCTCATCGCGGACATGCTCACCAGGGAACTGACAGCCGAACAGGTGTGGTTGCTTAACGATCTCACCAAATCGGCAACAACCCGTGTAATTAATGGAATAGAGGTGGTTATCTCCAAGGTGATAAGTGAAGATTACATAGGAGACTTTGCTGTCCTGGTCCACAAGTTTATGGAAATGGAGAACTTGAATGTGATTTTCGCCTTAGCACAGATGGAGGATAAAATATACTTGGTGGCACGCAGCCGCGTGGAGGATGTGAATGTGGCTGAAATAGCCCTTGCATTTGGTGGGGGTGGCCATCCTCAAGCGGCTTCAGCTACCATCAAGAACAAAACCTTGATACAGGTGGAAAGATCTCTTCAGGCCTTGCTTCGAAGTCGCATTAATCCTCAGCAGAGGGCCAATGATATGATGTCTTCACCCGCCATTCATATCCACCCCCATGAGACTATCAAAGAGGCTGCCACCCTGATGACGAAATACAATATCAATGTCCTCATTGTAATTGATAGGAGGCATCGACTGGAAGGATATGTTACGAGGCAGATCGTGGAGAAGGCCGTCTACTTTGGTCTGGGCCACATTCGTGTGAAAGAATATATGAACATTGAGTTTTCCACTGTGGGCCCTGAGGCTTCCCTTACGGAAGTCCAAGACCTGATTATCAGGAACAAACTGAGAATCCTGCCTGTTGTAGAGGATGATAAGGTGGTTGGCGTAATAACAAGAACAGATCTCATGAACATCCTAGTGGGAGGACCGGTGATACCTGACTTCTTTTACGATTCGAAACATGCTTCTCATTTTGAAAAAAAGAAGAACATGGCTGCCCTGCTTAAAGAACGCCTCCCCAGGAGAATCATAAAACTCTTTAAAGACCTGGGAAATGTGGCCGACATGTTGGGATACAATGCCTACCTGGTGGGGGGTTTTGTTAGAGATCTCTTTCTAAGACAAGAGAACCTGGATGTGGACGTTGTTATTGAAGGTGATGGGATCAAGTTTGCCCATGAGTTCGCCGAGCACTACGAAGTGCGGGTAAGGAGCCACCGGAAATTTGGCACTGCCGTGCTCATTTTTCCTGATGGTTTTAAAGTGGATGTGGCCACGGCTCGTATGGAATATTATGAGTCCCCGGCAGCCCCTCCCATTGTGGAAACGAGTTCTCTTAAGATGGACCTCTTTAGACGCGACTTCACCATAAACACCCTTGCCATTAAACTGAACAAAAGGGAATATGGGGCCTTGGTAGACTATTTTGGTGGCCAGAAGGATCTAAAAGAGAAGGTCATACGGGTCCTGCACAATCTTAGTTTTGTGGAGGACCCCACAAGAGTGCTAAGGGCTATTCGGTTCGAACAGCGATTCGGTTTCAGAATCGGCAAACTGACCCTCTCCCTCATAAAAAATGCGGTCAAAATCAACTGTTTTGAAGAGCTCTCCGGCAGGCGTCTCTTCTTGGAATTGAAGTTGTTATTGAAAGAAAAAGCGCCACTGCAAGCCATCAAGAGGATGAATGAGTTTCGCCTTTTGCAATTCATTTCACCAGAGATCGGGTTCACAAGAGATCAAAAAGCCCTCTTGCAGGAGATAGAAGGTGTCATTTCTTGGTTCAGCCTGCTCTATCTGGAAGAAGCTTACGAACCCTGGAAGGTCTATTGGCATGGGCTCACTTCCCCCCTTGATACTAAAGCCTTGCAACGATTGGCAGAGAAGATGCAAATGGTGGATCATGAAAGCCGCAAGATGATATGGGAAAGGGAAGGAATGGGTGGCGTGCTGGAGAAACTCTATAGACTGACGGCAGACGACAACTATGAAATCTATACATTGCTCTGCCATTATGATACAGAGATTCTGCTTTACATGATGGCAAGGGTGAACACCGAAAAGATCAAGCGCATGATCTCCAATTATTTTACGAAACTAAAGGGCACAAAGGTCATGCTAAAAGGCAAAGATTTGAAGGACATGGGCGTCAAGCCGGGGCCCATTTACAAGGAGATATTTGATAGCCTTTTAAGGGCCAGACTCAATAATTTGATCAGTACAAGAGATGAAGAGGCCGGCTTCGTAAAGGAGATGTTCGGAAGCCCCTCCCCACCCTACCCCTCAGGTACGAGAACAACAAATGACTAATGACCCCGGTGAAGCTCCCCGCGCAAAGGCGCGGGGCATCTGTGGCGAAGCCAAGCGGAACTACGCCGAAGCCACCCGGCTTCGCCCTGCGGGCTACGCCGCGGTCGCCTCTCGCCATTCCTCCCCGTGCTTCTCGGAGCGAAGCGGAGATCCCGCTTGTCGAAGATCCCGTTTTCGGGGCGGGGCAGCGGGGCATCCTGGCGAAGGCGAGTGAAATAGACCCCGGATGAATCCGGAGCCCCGGTTGAATGGCCTGCGGATTCAACGGGATGAAAATTTCACAAGGCAAATGACCAATGACGATCACTACGGATTATGAAGTTAAACTGGAAATCTTCCAAGGTCCCTTGGACCTCCTCCTTCATCTGATTCGCAAGAACGAGGTGGACATCTTTGATATCCCTATTTCAACGATTGCGGATCAATATCTGGAATACCTGGACATGATGAAGGCCTTGAACATAAACGTGGCTGGTGATTTCCTAGTAATGGCCTCGACGCTCCTTCATATTAAATCCAAGCTGCTGCTTCCCCAACTAGAAGAAGATGAAGAGGAAGACCCTCGAGTAGAGATTACTCGACCACTCCTGGAATACCTGCGTTTGAAAGAGATGGCGGGAGAACTATTGGAAAGGGAGCTCTTGGACAGAGATGTCTTTGCCCGTCGGTTGTCCCCTGATTACACGGTTCAACTGGAAAGTGAAGAACCTCTCCTGGATGTCAATCTCTTCCAACTCATGGATGCTTTTAAAAGGATTCTTGAAGAGAGGCTTCCAGGGGTCCCGTTGCGAGTAGAAGTTGAGAAATGGTCCCTCAAAGACAAGACGACCTATGTGCTTGAACGTCTAAAAAATGAAGGATCCATCTACTTCCGAGACCTTTTCAGCGAGGACAGGACCATCTCCGAATTCATTGTTACCTTTTTGGCCTTGCTGGAATTGGTCAACGTTGGCATGATCAGAGTCTTCCAACCCGACCCAGAGAAGGATATACGGTTGAAGGCCCTTTTCGAAGATAATGAGGAGAAGCAAGCTTGAATGGAGTGTTGGCCTGCCCTGGCGCGACGTGGCTGGATATCAGCAATATCGTAGTTTTCTTGCAAAATTCTATTATGTTAAATACGCGATTTGTCGTGCCAGGTCTGGGCCAGGGAGTAATGGAGTATCGGAGTATTGGGCTTAGAATGAATAAAATGTTGACTTCTTACGTCTGATTACCAATACACCAGCACTCCATTACTTCATGTTTGAGTCGGAGATAGTGCTTATGACTAAATCACTGAAACTTATCGTGGAAGCAATGCTCTATGTTGCAGAGAAACCGCTCAGCGCCAGAGAAATTCATTCCATCATTCCCGATGCCAAGTTACCCGACATAAAAAGTGCCTTGAAGGTTCTGCAATATGAATATGAGGCCATGGGGCGCAGCTTTACCCTCAAAGAGGTGGCAAACGGCTATCAGTTCAGGAGCCGTTCCGAGTACGGGTCCTATATTATGAAAATGCTTCAGCGCTCACCAAACAGGCTATCCAAGGCATCTATGGAAACGTTGGCGATTATTGCTTATAAACAACCCATTCTCCGTCAGGAGGTCGAAAGGCTCAGAGGAGTGGATGTGGGAGGTATACTGAGGGCTTTACTCGAAAAGGACCTGATAAGGGTCATGGGTCGCAAAAATTTGCCCGGGAAACCCCTCATCTATGGCACAACGAAAAAATTTCTGGAGTTATTTGATCTGAAAGACATCGAGTCACTCCCAAAATTGAAGGAGTTCAAGGCCCTCGGCGGGCAAGACGAAACACAATCCAACCAAGAGGAAATACCATTTCAAAATGAGTCCAGAGAGGACCTCTTCGAAGAAGAAACTCCCCAAAAAAGAGCGGATTAACAGGATCTTATCCCTGGCGGGTCTGGCATCAAGGCGAAAAGCGGACGAACTGATCAAGGCAGGACGCATTCGTATAGATGGACTTGTAATCAGGGAACCAGGGACCCGGGCTCTCTGGGGAATAGATAGCATCGAGGTGGATGGTCAAGAGATACCAAAGCCTTTTAAGAGGGTCTATTTGATGCTTAACAAACCCTTTGGCTATATATGCGCCCTGAGTGATCCCGCTGAAAGGCCCATTGTGTCCGATCTCTTGAAAGATATCAAAGAGAGGGTCTACCCCGTGGGGCGCCTCGACTTTGACACCCTCGGATTATTGCTGCTGACCAACGACGGCGAATGGGCCCATCGCCTCACCCACCCGCGCTATCATGTTCCCCGGACGTACAAGCTAACCCTAGAGGGCAAGATAACTGACGAGACCTTGAATCGCTTGAGAAGAGGCATCCGACTTGAGGACGGTCCAACAGGCCCTTGCAAGGTCACTCCCATACAGCAGGATGAGCAGAAGAGTATTATCCGGATGACCATTATCATGGGAAGATCGAGGATGCTCAGGCGCATGCTGGATGCAGTGGGATACAAGGTCATCCACCTCATTAGGACAGGGTTCGGGAGTCTTGAATTGGGTGAACTGAAAATTGGTGATTACCGCCATCTTGAGAGCCATGAGATCCAGGCCACGAAAAAAATGGTAGGGATGGCTTGAGTTTTTTGTTTACACCCTCCCCTTTCTGTTGTATGCGTAATATTCTGTTTAATCCATGCAACCGATCAAACGAATAACTTACAACTTGGGCGGTTAACTCAGCGGGAGAGTGCCATCCTCACACGGTGGAAGTCATGGGTTCAAATCCCATACCGCCCACCATGCAAAACCAAAGGGTTACTGGAGACACGGGTAACCCTTTTTCCCTTAACTCCCCATCTGCCCCATAGAGATTTTCCTTTCCCATCTCCTGGCTGTTTCTCGATTGGCTGATTCCATTAAATGCCGGAAACCTTTTTCAGCTCAGCATGCAATTGGCTGAGAAAGGCATTGATCGTCTGGAGATTGACAAAACTTCTGATTTTGGCTAA
>DAOVAK010000471.1 GCA_030671095.1 Deltaproteobacteria bacterium
AAGATGGGGATAAAATCGTTGTCGAGACAAAAAGAGGAAGGATTGAGATAAAGGCAAAGCTTGATGAGGATATATTATCCGATGTTGTTAACATATCCCATGGATGGGATGAGGCCAATGTGAATATTTTAACAGATGAAAGGCCTGCAAATACAGTAGGGGGTCAACCTGCCCTTAAGGCCCTTTTATGCAGGATATCAAAGATTTAATCGAGGAGTGGCTTACCTGGCCGGTACGAGCCGTTCTGTGGGGAGGGGGTGGCCGCCGAGGCCATTTCCTACTCGGATTTTTCGAGGAAATGGCCTTGAAAGGGGATAGAGACACTAACTTTTTCAGAAATCCGAAAGGAGGGTAAGATGGGAGAAATAAAGAAAGAGAGGGTGAGAATATGGGATTCGGTACCTGGGTTTGATTTCAATGAAGAGGTTGATCTGACTGAAATAAGTTCATACTTCTTCGATGGAACGCACAGCGTGCCTTTGTTGACACCAATGTATAGCTGGTTCTGGATCAGGCACTGTTCTTATGGGGCTCAATATGCATCCGAAAAATTTAGCATGCCCAAGAATAAAGGATTTACGCTGAGAGATGTGGAAGGCTCGGATTATGTGGGCATGCGTATTATAAAAGATGAGGAGGAGATAAAGCAACGAACCGTCAAGTTCAACGAGGCCTTGGTCCCATGGATTGAGGACTTTGACGGCATTTGGGAAGGTCAGCGAGAGGAGTTGCTCTCTGTTTACGAAAAACTCAGGGCCATTGATTTGGAAAGGGCTACAAGTATTGATCTCATGCACCATCTCTGGGATCTGATCAGTGCAAACCGCAGGATGTGGGAGATACACTTCCAAGGGATGTTGGTCTCCTATGCGGCATTTCTTTTGCTTGAAGACATGGTAAAACCATACGGCCTGACATCGGAGAGCCCTGAATTCCAAAACATGTTCAGGGGGTTTGACAATAAAGTATTCCAGGTGGATAAGAAGCTGTGGGAATTAGGCAGGACGGCCACTGATAAGGGCGTGGACAGTGTTATCATGGACACGCCAGTCGAGGAGGTGATAAGCGAGCTTGAGAAGAGTGAAGCGGGGAAAGAGTGGCTCAAAGATTTGTATGATTTCCTAGAGGTGGACGGCTGGAGGATGGTGCGAATGATGGATTTAAATGAGCCCTATTGGCTTGAGGAACCGAGCACGGTGATATCGCCCATCAGGGCCTTTATTAAAAAGGCCGGTGATTATGACCTGGATGAGGTCAGAGAGAATTTGTCCAAAGAGAGAGAAAAGGCGATTGCAGATCTTATGAATAAGGTACCAGAAGCTGAGAAGCCCTCGTTCGAGGCCCTCATAAAGTTGGGTGGCAAGGCAGGCTCTTACAGCGAGGAGCATGACCTCTATTGTGAGCTTTACATGCATGCCGTATTACGCCGTAGCTTTCTTGGCATAGGGAAACGGTTAGCCGAGGCGGGGACTATTGATAAACCTGATGATATCTTTTTCCTTAATCCCGATGAAGTGGAAATGGTATTGATGGGACCCGAATTTCATAAATTGCAGTACATTGCCAACAGGCGGCGGGCACGCTGGGAGAACCTGAATGAAAATTGGGTAGAAGCGCAATCTGTGACGCACCCTCCTGTATATACAACCAGGGCAAATATTGAAGAAGCTGTAGGCATGGATCTCCTACCATCAGAGGATCCGATTATTATTAAAATTGTTGTCGGAGAATTGCCCAGGGTAAGGGAGGAGTTGAAGGCCGATATCTATGGGGTTTGCGGAGCCCCCGGGGTTGCCGAAGGGACGGCGCGGGTCATCATGACTTACAGTGAGCTGGATCAAGTCCAGAATGGTGAGATACTGGTATGCCCGGGGACAAATCCTGCCTGGACGCCCGTTTTTGGTCTGGTTAAGGCCGTTGTCTCCGACAGGGGAGGGACCCTGAGTCATACGGCCATCGTGGGGCGCGAATACGGTCTGCCCACACTGGTCAATACCTTCACAGGGACATCCACCATTAAGACAGGGCAGAGGATAAGAGTTGATGCGACGGAGGGCGCCCTTTACATCCTGGATAAATAGATGAAGCACCATGGGCAGGATGCAACCGTTTCGCATAAATTACACCGAGCATGAGATCCATGATCTGCACCGGCGTTTGGACGCCACCCGGTGGCCTCATATACCTTTTGATAGCGGGTGGAGCAGCGGTACCAATGATCGGGTACTGCGTGACCTGGTTGGGTACTGGCGCCACGAGTATAACTGGTTTGAGACACAGGAAGGGCTCAACAGTCTGACCCATTTACGCGGACCTATAGGAGGAGAAGAGCATCTTCATTGCGTTCTTAAAAGGGCTTCGGGGGGCGGCCAGCGCCCCCCTCTGCTCCTTTTGCACGGGTGGTCCGCCTCATTCGTGGAATTTCTCGATGGTGCGGAAATGCTCGCATCGGGGATCGGCAATGAACCAGGGTTTGACCTGGTGGTCCCATCGCTGCCCGGCTTCGTGTTTTCAGAGGCACCCCGTGCCCCCGGGATGCACGCTGGACGAATCGCCGAAAGAATGCATGGTCTGATGCAGGAACTCGGTTTCGAGCAGTATGGCGTTCAGGGTGGGGACTGGGGTGCGATCATAGGCACCGCTCTCGCACGTCAACAACCGGACTCCGTGGTCGGTTTGCACGTCAATTTTGTCCACCCGGCGCCGCCCCCTCCAAAAGGAGAGAGACCATCCGAGGAGGAGCGGGCCTACCTTGCCTTTCACAATAGGTTCCAGGCAGAGGAGACCGGCTACAGCTGGATCCAGAAAACACGACCGCAGACACTCGCGTACGCCCAACAGGATTCTCCTGTTGGGCTGCTGGCCTGGATACTAGAGAAGTTCTGGGCCTGGAGCGACCACGGGGAGGACCTTTGGCAAACCTTCAACAGGGACCGGTTTCTCACCAACGTGATGCTCTATTGGCTCCCAGGATGCGTCCTCTCCTCCGCCCGCATCTACTATGAGACCTTCTTCAATATGCCCAAGGAGGTGAGATCAGGGCGCGTCGAGGTGCCCACTGGGTATGCCAGGTTTCCGGCCGAGCCGTGGTCGCCGCCTCGTGAAGTGGTGGAGCGGCAATACAACCTCGTGCATTACAGTGAACCGCCCAGAGGCGGGCATTTCGCCGCCATGGAGCAGCCGCGCCTGTGGGCCAAAGACGTTTCCGCGTTCTTTTCGGGCTTGTAGTTGGGTGCCCGAACCAAAGTGGGCGGGTGGTATTGCCGATCAACTGATTAGGGACTGTGCTGAACACTTGAAGGTTGAT
>DAOVAK010000604.1 GCA_030671095.1 Deltaproteobacteria bacterium
CTGCGGGTCCTCCAGCATCTTATCGAGGATGCCATCAGCCTCTTTTCTTGCCAGGGAATCCTTGATGAGCCCAGTGGCAGCTTGTTGGTCCAAGGGCAAACCACAAAGACTGCAAAATTTATTGGAAGCTGGATTGGACGTATTGCAGCGTATGCATTTTTTAGGCGCGAGTATGTCCTTCTCTTCCGATTGGTCGTCTGTTTGGATGCCGTGCAGTTTGAGCAATGCCTTATCAACATCGCGGCCGCTCAGATGGACATAAACAGAGGCCATCTTTGAAGCTTGGAACCAGCCGAAATATTCTTTCATCTGGGCCTCGGTCAGATGGTTGGCTAGATGGGTTGCACGGGCATGTCGGAAGCTATGGGGATTGACCCGCCTTTTAACACCCGCCGTCTGGGCAAGCCTTCTAAGCATCTGAGCCGTTGCGTTATAGCCCAGATGTTTGTGTCTTTTGCCCAACCAGATGAAGGAGTTGGGATCGTCCTTGTGAGGATGCCGGTTGAGCCATTCCGTAAGATATGGAACGGAAGAAACGATTCGGACCCTACGCGGGCCGGTCCTGCCATCGACGCGGAGCCTGGCCCCGTACTGGTCGAACTGAAGATTTCTGATCCTGGCAGTAAGAACTTCCTGGATACGTCCGCCGGTCTCGTACAGAACATTGACGAAGGCCCGGTCGCGTGCACTTTTTGCGGCATCACTCATTTTTTTTATATCTTCCGGTGTTAGCAAATCCTCAGGCAGGATTACTTTGACTCGCCTGTTGCATTTTGTGGGCACCCACTTTACTTCCGGCGGGTAATCCTCAGTGCCCTTGAGCCACTTGTAGAACTTTCGCAAAGTGAGCCGCAGTTCCATCTTGCTGAAGTCCACGTACGGTGAGGCCTGAATCTTGGAAACGACGGATTCAATGTCGGAACGGGAAGCGGTCTCAAAGTCCCTTCCAAGCCATTGAGCGACCTTGATGAGATAGTAGATGTACTTGATGACACGGGCCTTGCTTAGGCCGAGGATGAGAGAGTGATCTTTAAACTTAATTATCAACGTCTTATTCTTCAGTGGTATGGCTGTTCGGTTTAGACTCTTAAGAGCCGAGGCCAATCTCCTCTCGTAGTTGTGGATGCTTATCTTCATAGTGGGGTTCTTGCAGGATAATCTATAAAGGTCGCAGCCCCACACTTTGCCATCTATGCGCCGAGGGGGCATTTTATAGAATGTGTGGAGCGCCACCTTGAATCCTGCGCTCGTTTACTATTTGGTCTGGTAGGTTTATAAATGCATCGGTTGGTCGCAGTGTAACGGTTATGAAAATGAGAAGAAAATCATTGTTTGGATGGAAACTTCACAAGAAGAGGCCTAAAGAAGGTAAGTGAGCGATTGTGCAAATAGATGGATCTCGGCCCCGAACGAATAGGATCAAGGCTCTCGCTGGGGCGCCTTTTTGGCGTTCCGGACTTTCAGAATTAGTCGTATCCAATTCGGGACCTCCTGTTCGCGTCGCTTATTCATATCCTCCATAATTCAACCTCACTCGACAATCCGTATTAACCTGACCTTTCCCCTTACCCTTGCCCTTTCCACCTGGGCAAGCCCTGCTGTTTTCAGGTTATTGATATAATCCGAAAACGTCCGTTCTGCGATCGGATTGCGTTTGGACCGTGAGCATTCCAGCAGATATAGCTGGCGCAGGTCGCTGGAGAGTATCTCACCCTGGTATTTCACGATCTTGTACAGGATTTTGTGATCCGGGGTCAACTTCCTCAAAAGGTATTCCTTCTTAAGCTCCCGCACCGAACTCCATGCCCTTCGAATATGGGATTGTGCTATTTTGGATGCCCGCTCTCTCTCCGCAAGCCAGGCGGCCTTCTTCAGGGTTTGAACTGCCATGCGGGCGTCACCACCGGCAAGTTCTGCTATTTGCGACAGCATCTTCGGTTTGAAACTACCCTCGGCTAGTGCTTCTTCGGCCCGCTCGGCCAGAATAGCAGCTAACTCTTCACCGCTGTACGGTCCGAGCGCCACGAGCACAGGGTTGAGCCTTGACCTGACCCTGGCATCCAGTTCAAACAGAGGGTCACAGGAATTTGAGATGCTGATAAGTCCAACTTTCGGTAGGCTACAAAAAGAATAGATAATGGAGGCCCTTTCTTTGGGAGAGGGTTTGTCCATTTCGTCAAGAATAAGAAGAAAAGGATCCTGCTTGATGTATTGTTCGAACTTCTCGAGTTTCCTGGCTGTTCGCTGCTCTTCAGCCCTGAGAATCCTGAGTTCCACGGTGATATAGTCCAGGATGGAGTAAAGGGAATCGTGCTGCCAGCAATTAACATAAATCCCCCTAACACCTGATTGCTGTTGCATCTTCTCCAGGACATATCTTGCCGTGCTGGTTTTACCTGTCCCGGGGTCCCCGTAAAGCCAGAGATGAAGGGGTCTCTGTTTTCGCAGGATAGGTGAGAGGTAATCTTCAATTTCCGCTATCCTTTTTTCACTGTAGAGCATATGGTCTGGTAAATGATCTTCCTCCAGTACATCTGGTTTCGTGAGAATCCGAGCTTCTTCACAATTGACGGCCATAATAAATAATGGCACGGAGTGAGTAGTTAAAAGCAATCCTTCCGGTGCTTGCCGTTCATGCCGTTAATCCTTTTATGTAGGTGACATTGAGCGC
>DAOVAK010000225.1 GCA_030671095.1 Deltaproteobacteria bacterium
GCGGCGGAGGTCGCCATCTGTGACGATACCTACTAGCCCAGACGTGTCTCCAATCACCAGAGTCGATCCCAGGGCCTTGGCGTCCATTTCCTTGATTGCCTCGGCCACCAAGGTATTCTCCTGGACTTTTGGGATGCTGGAGCCGGTGCGCATGATTACTTCAATTGGTACTCGAAGCCGCTCTCCCAGTGCTCCTCCTGGATGGCAGCGGCGAAAATCCTCTAGCTCAAACTCGTGCCTGTTTAAGAGTGCTACGCATACTGCGTCTCCCAAGGCAAGCATGGCGGTAGTGCTGGCAGTGGGGGCCAAACCCAGAGGGCAGGCCTCCCGTTCCACCCCGGCGTAGATTGTCAGATCGCTATTACGGCCCAAGGTAGACTCGGTATTCCCGGTGAAACAGATGATTCGTGTTCCCAAATCTTTCAAAGTAGGCAGGATCGCTGTCAATTCTTCAGTTTCACCGCTACTGGATAGAACGAGGATGATGTCATCTGAGCTCACCATACCCAGATCGCCGTGCATGGCCTCCACTGGATGTAAAAAAAGCGACTTGGTACCGGTGCTGTTGAGCGTGGCGACAATCTTCCGGGCAACTATCCCTGACTTGCCGATGCCGGTGACAATGACTCGGCCACGACTTTCATCAATCCAGGTTACAGCTTCTGCAAATTCGGATCCTACCCGGTCGATGAGACCAAATATACCCTCGGCTTCAATTCGAAGCACATCCTTCGCCTCGCTAATAATTTTGGCTGCACCCCGGCGAATATTTTTTTTGTTAGGCTTAACCATAGTACCTTCTCATAGGTAGTTGTTGTGGTGGGAGACGGACACTTTATCAGTCGACCGAAGCACTAGTTTCCAAACAGTGTTTGTGGAGGTCATCAGCGAAACTGACCGGGTATTCTCCATTGAAACAGGCAAGGCAAAAGCCAGCTGTGTCCATGTTGATGGCCCTAAGAAGTCCCTCTAGACTCAGATAGTGAATACTGTCGAGCCTCAGGAATTTCCTGATTTCTTCAGTAGAGTGGGTGGCTGCCAGGAGTTCCTTGCGGGAGGGAAAATCAATACCATAATAGCAGGGATAACGGTGCGGCGGACAACTCACAACCATGTGTACTTCCTGGGCCCCTGCCTCCCTAAGTGTCTTGACACGATTTCGAGTGGTAGTTCCTCGAACGATGGAGTCCTCAACGATGACGAGTCGCTTGTCCCTCAACAGCGGGCGCACGGGATTGAGCTTTACTTTTACATGGAAGTCTCGCATGGCCTGGGTGGGCTCGATAAAAGTACGGCCCACGTAGTGGTTACGGATTACGCCCATTTCCAATCGGATGCCGGAGGCCTCGGCGAATCCAAGGGCTGCATAGTTGCCCGAGTCGGGAAACGGCATGACTATGTCGGCGTCGACTTGATATTCCCGAAATATCTCGTGCCCCAGGCGTTTGCGGGCCAGGTAAACATTCTGGCCAAAAATGTTGCTGTCTGGGCGGGCAAAGTAGATAAACTCAAAGATGCAGAAGGCGGTGCGGCCGGGATCAGGGAGGTGTCGAGACCTGATCCCATTGTCGTCGATGAATACGATCTCTCCCGGCTCAACGTCCCGCAGGTAAGTGGCCCCTATCAGATCCAGGGCACAGGTCTCCGAGGCGATGACATAGGCGTTGTCGTCTAGAAGGCCCAGGCACAGGGGTCGAAAGCCGTAAGGATCTCGGGCGCCAATGATCTGGTCTTCTGTGGACATAACCAATGAATAAGCGCCTTTAATCTCACTCAAGGAGGTGATCAGTGCCTCTTCCAGGCCATGAACAAGTTGCCGGGCCATAAGATGCACGATCACCTCACTGTCCATGCTTGTTTGAAAAATTGAGCCTCGCTGTTCCAGTTCGCACTTCAGATGATGGGCATTAACCAGGTTGCCGTTGTGGGCGATGGCGAGGCTACAGCCGGAGTGAGTGATGCAGAAAGGTTGGGCGTTGACGAGCACGGACGAGCCGGTGGTGGAATAACGCACGTGTCCAACACCGAGATGGCCCTTCAGGCTAGCAAGGACATCTTCGTTGAAAATTTCGCTCACCAACCCCATGCCCTTGTGATGGCGCATCAGTCGACCATCGCCGACGCTGATGCCGGCACTCTCTTGGCCCCGGTGCTGAAGGGCATAGAGACCGAAATAGGTAAGACGGGCGGTGTCTTCGTGCCCATAAATGGCGAAGATGCCACACTCTTCCTTTGGTCTACCGTCAGGGATAATTATGGGGTGCGAGTGGTTGCGCAAAGTAAGTCCTTATAATGAGCTAAAGTGTCTAAATAGAAAATGCCTAAAATGAACTAAAAAATCAAAGAATCCAGTAGTCAGGAGTCAGTAGTTGATAAAAACTCAATCTTCATGTCGCATTTCATATTTTTCAATCCGTATTCCTAAATCCCAATGACTAAGGCTTCAGTGTTCAGATTTAAGCATTTTTGTTTTTCTTCCCTGACACCTGACACCCGACACCTGAAACCTTTAATTCTTCAATCTGCAATCTAAAATCTACAATCGCCAATCGTCAATCGTCAACTCTTCAATTATTTCCATGGTATTCTTGAATCGACCTAACCTCCAACTCGCCGCTGCATAGCGCATCGATGGCCTGGGCAAAAGCTCTGGCGCCGGCAATGGTCGTGGCGTATGGTAGATTATAAACCAAGGTGGCCCGCCGAATCAAATAGGCGTCGGAGGCCGTTTTTCTCCCAGTGCTGGTATTGATGACCAGGTTGATTTCCTCGTTCTTGATATGGTCTATGACATGAGGGCGTCCCTCACTCAATTTTGCCACCATACGGTTGTGCACTCCATGCTTTGTCAGGAAATCGGAGGTCCCCTGGGTAGCATAGATCCCAAAGTCTATCTGGGCGAAGTCCCTGGCAACGGGAAGAATGGCCTGTTTGTCCTGGTCACGGACGCTAATAAATACATTCCCATTTAATGGTAGAGAATACCCGGCCGCCAGTTGGGCTTTGGCGAAGGCCATACCAAAGGTCCTGTCAATTCCCATTACCTCGCCGGTAGATTTCATTTCCGGGCCTAAAAGGATATCTACCTCTGGGAAACGTATGAAAGGAAATACCGACTCTTTGACCGCAAGGTGAGTCGGTTCCACCTCTCGGGTAAAGCCAAGTTCGGATAGGGTCTTCCCCAGCATAACCTTGGTGGCGAGCTTGGCAAGAGGCACACCAATTGCCTTACTTACAAAAGGCGCCGAGCGAGAGGCCCTGGGGTTTACCTCCAGCACGTAAATTAAATTGTCTTTAACTGCGTATTGTATATTCATAAGGCCCACCACCCCTAATTCCTGCGCCAGAGCCTTTGTCTGAACCTTGATCTCCTGAATGAGTTCCTGGGAAATACTGATGGGAGGGAGCACACAGGCGCTGTCACCAGAGTGAATCCCTGCCTCCTCAATGTGCTCCATGATGCCGCCAATCACCGTGGTTGTACCGTCGGAAATGGCATCCACATCTATTTCTATAGCGTCCCGGAGAAATTGATCTACCAAGATGGGATGGCCATGGGAAACATGGACCGCCTTATGAATGAAGGCTTCCAGTTGTTCTTGTTCGTAAACGATTTCCATAGCCCGGCCACCCAAAACGTAGGACGGCCGCACCAAAACCGGGTAGCCAATTTTGGTTGCCGCCTGGAGGGCTTCGGAAGCGCTGGTGGCAATAGCATTTTTCGGCTGTCTCAGCCCGAGTTTCTTTATGAGGGCTTGGAAACGTTCTCGGTCCTCGGCCCTATCGATACTGTCCGGGGTTGTACCGATGATGGGGGCACCAGCCTTTGCCAGAGGAACGGCGAGGTTCAACGGCGTCTGGCCACCGAACTGGACGATGAGGCCGTCCGGTGACTCCCTCTCAATTATGTGAAGAACGTCCTCGTAGGTTAGAGGCTCGAAGTACAGTTTGTCTGAAGTGTCATAGTCGGTACTTACCGTTTCCGGATTGGAATTTACCATGATCGACTGCACCCCCTCCTCACGCAGGGCAAAGGAGGCGTGGACACAGCAGTAATCAAATTCGATACCCTGACCGATGCGGTTGGGGCCGCCCCCCAGGATCATCACTTTGCGTACCTCGGCGGGCCGTGATTCATCCTCGTACTCATAAGTGGAATAGTAGTAAGGGGTATACGCTTCGAATTCAGCTGCACAGGTATCCACCAACTTGTAAACTGGAACGATATCAGCCTGTGTACGACGTTCGCGGATGGTATCGTCATCCGTTCCCGTAAGTTCCGCCAAGCGACGGTCGGAAAATCCGTATGCTTTGGACTGTCGCAAGAGGTCATCGCTCAAGGGCTGCTGGCGCAAGTGAGTCTCAAAATTCAGAATTTGCTCGATGTTGTAGAGGAACCAGGGGTCGATTTTGGTAAGTTGGTGGATTTCTTCCAGTTCTATTCCTGCCTCCATGGCCGCGGTAAGATAAAAGAGCCTCTCTGAGTTGGGCTCGCGTAGCTTTTGGCGAATAAGACCCTGGTATTCCGGGTTTTTGAGAGACTCGGGAGATAGACCGCTGTTCATGGAAAAACGGCCTATTTCCAGGGAGCGCACTGCTTTCTGCAGGGCTTCCTTAAAGGTACGGCCGATGGCCATGGTCTCGCCCACCGATTTCATTGTTGTGGTAAGGGAATCAGGAGTTTGAGAGAATTTTTCGAAAGTCCAGCGGGGAATTTTCACCACGCAATAGTCAATGGCGGGTTCGAACGAGGCCCGCGTTTCTCGAGTGATATCGTTGGTGATCTCATCCAGGCTGTAGCCAACAGCAAGTTTGGCGGCGATTTTGGCGATGGGGAAGCCGGTGGCTTTGGAGGCCAGGGCGGAGGAGCGTGATACCCGGGGGTTCATTTCTATGATAACCATCTCGCCGTCTTCGGGGTTGATGGCAAATTGAATGTTTGAACCGCCGGTTTCCACGCCGATTTCTCTGATCACATCGATGGACGCATCCCTCATTGCCTGATATTCACGGTCGGTTAACGTCTGAGCCGGAGCCACGGTGATGCTGTCACCAGTGTGTATGCCCATGGGATCGAAATTCTCGATGGAGCAGATGATAACCACATTGTCCATGTGGTCTCTCATCACCTCCAGTTCGAATTCCTTCCACCCCAAAACTGATTCTTCCAGCATGATGGTGCGGTTCATACTGGCATCCAGGCCTGCACGGGCCATACGTTCCAAATCTTCCCGGTTGTAGACAACACCGCCCCCAGTGCCTCCGAGAGTGAAGGAGGGTCGAATAATCAAGGGAAAACCGATCTCTTCTGCCACCTGGCGGACTTCTTCCATGGAGCGGGCAATTCCACTGACAGGTACCCTCAAACCTATCTTCTCCATGGCAGCCCGGAAAAGCTTGCGATCCTCCCCTTTTTTGATCACCGGCAGGGAGGCGCCAATTACCTCCACCCCGTAACGCTCCAAAGCTCCCATCTCACCCACTGCCACCGCCACGTTTAAGGCTGTCTGACCTCCCA
>DAOVAK010000830.1 GCA_030671095.1 Deltaproteobacteria bacterium
GGCTCCTGACATCATTTTTCCTGAAAAGGTAACGGCCTATCCCCCTGAAGGCTCATCTTTTAAGCCGAAATTGGCCAAACAGGTGAGAAAACGCGGTGTTCGCGTCCTTGAAAGAACCATGGTTACTTCCCTGCTCACTGAGGACGGGGTTGCAGGCAATAGGGTGATCGGTGCTACTGGCCTCAATACCCGCACTGGTGAATTCTGCCTCATCAAAGCAAAAGCCGTCATCATTGCTTCAGGAGGAGGTTACAGGACATACCGACATCCTGATACGTGCTTTGCACCGACACGGAATATCTCTGCGGGATGTCCAACGAACGTGGGAGAAGGGGTGGTCGTGGCCTTTCGAGCCGGAGCAGAGATTCTGAATATGGAGCTTTGGAAGCAATCACCGGTCTGGAAAGATTATGAGCACTGGGGTGTGGGACCGGTTGCATTCCTGCACGGATCACGGGTTATTGATAATCGAGGTGAACCCATCGCCGCTGTCCGTTCACCAGATGATATAAAAAGGGCCATGGTTTTTAACTGGGTTAAGGCAGAACAGATTGAGGGTAGAGGCCCTGTCTATTATGACCTCACGTTTCTCGATGAAGAAAAGATCAGAGATAAAGAAGAGGCCCTGAGGAGAGAATGTGAAGCGTATTTCGTCTATATGAGGGCGCGGGGCTTGGATATGCGCAAGACCCCGCTCGAATATGAGATTCATGCCCCGTACCATCACAACAATCAGGCGGGTATTGCTATTGATCACAACGGTAAAACGTCTTTGGAAGGCCTCTATGCCGCAGGTGATAGTCATGGTGGAGGCTGGCGATTCAGCAGCATGGGCGCATTCGTGTTTGGCGCTAGGGGGGCAAAACAGGCCGCCCTGTATGCCAAATCGGCCTCATCGGCAGATGTGAACAGAAAACAGGTTGAGAACGAAAAAGAGGGCGTGTTTGAGCCGTTGACACAGAAAGAGGGCATCAACCCATTGGAATTCGAGGACCGCATCAGACACCTCGTAACAGACTATGTGGGTTTTTTGCGCAGTGAAGGAAAGCTAAAGAGGGGATTGGATAGACTCCTTTATTTCAAAGAGGGTTTTCTATCTCAATTAAAGGCCGAGAACCATCGCGAGCTCGTCCGATCACTGGAGGTAAAGGCCATCATGGATATGGCCGAAATGCATGTGAGGTCCGCACTTTTCAGGACAGAGTCCAGAATCCTTCCGGCCGCCATACACTACCGGGTGGATTATCCGGAGACGGATGATGAAAACTGGCGCAAGCACACGGTTCTCAAGAGAGAGAATGGTGAGATCAAACTGGCCACAATGGAATTGAAGAAACTGGAAACCTTTCTAAAGGAGGTTGATGTCGATGCCTGCTAATATAGACTATGCCAAATGTGATAACTGCGGGGCATGCTACATAAACTGTCCCCTGGATGTATTTGAAAGAGATGATGATCTGGGAATCTACCGAGTAACCTTTACGGAGGATTGCTGGCATTGTGGTGTTTGTGTACTCGACTGTCCACAGGAGGCCATTGA
>DAOVAK010000352.1 GCA_030671095.1 Deltaproteobacteria bacterium
GGGCTCTATGAAAAGCGAAATGAAGCTGCTTCCGCATTGTCTGTCGGACATCGGAAAAATCTTGAACTAGCCAAAGCCCTGGCTACCCAACCCGAGCTCATTCTCTTGGATGAGGTGGTAGCTGGCTTGAATTCTAAAGAAACAAATGATATGATCGATTTGATAAAGAGGTACCAGAAGCAGGGGATAACCATCCTGTTGATCGAACATGTGATGAAGGCCATTATGTCCCTTTCCAATCGGATAATCGTCATTCACTATGGGGGAAAGATTTCTGAAGGGGTGCCGGAGGAGGTCTCCAAAGATCCAAAGGTCATCGAAGCCTATCTCGGAGAGGAATACGTCTTTGCTAAAAGTAGATGAAATCAACGTACAATATGGAGATGTGCAGGTACTTCACGAGGTGACTCTGGAGGTTCGCGAAGCAGAGATCATCACCATCGTTGGAGCCAATGGAGCGGGTAAGACTACTCTCCTGAAGACCATCTCGGGTGTCCTTCGGCCCACCTCTGGGGTGATCCAGTTCTTGGGGGAGCGGATAGACCATCTCTACCCGCACCAGATCGTGGAGAAAGGCTTGGTCCGCATACCTGAGGGAAGGAAGATCTTCCCGAGCTTGTCGGTCCTGGAGAATCTGGAGCTGGGTTCTTATCTGCCAAGACCCAAGGCGAAACGGTCCGAGAGCCTGGAGAATGTCTTTTCCCTGTTTTCAGTCCTCAAAGAGCGTTCCCAACAGCTCGCCGGGACCCTCTCAGGTGGTGAACAGCAGATGCTGGCCATTGGGCGAGGACTCATGTCTCTTCCACGCCTCTTGGTGCTGGATGAGCCTTCCCTGGGACTGGCTCCCGTTCTTGTACGGGAGATCTTCAGTACGATTCGGGACATAAACCAGCATGGCACCACCATCCTCTTGGTGGAGCAGAACGTGTTTAACGCCCTGGACATGGCCCATGAGGGTTATGTCCTTGAGAGCGGAAAAATCGTCCTCCAGGGGAAATCCCAGGATCTCCTGGGCGACGAGCATATAAAGGAGGCCTATCTCGGGGTTTGAACATTCCCCCCAGAGAAAGGCCAGGGAAAAACTTGTGTAGAAAGGAGGTGAGGTAAATATAAGCTTTTAACCTGTAACTCAAAAAAGGAGGACTGTCATGAAAGAAAAGAATAAGGATTGTCAAGCAGGTGGAGTAGATCGAAGGACCTTTTTGAAGGTAGCCGGGATGGCTGGTGTAGCTACTGCTACTATCGGCTTCCCTGCAGTCGTTCGAGGTGCTGCGCCCAAGGAGATTCTCATCGGATCCATCCATCCGCTGACTGGACCAGTTGCATACGACGGCACCTCGCTTGCCCAGGCCGTTCAACTGGCTGTGGATCAGAAGAATGCCGCCGGGGGCATCAAATCCATGGGCGGCGCAAAACTAAAGGTGCTGCTCAAGGATACCGAGTCGAAACCCAAGGTCGGGGAGGCGGCGGCCGAAAAACTCATTCGCGATGGATGTATCGCCCTTCTGGGCTGCTATAACAGCCCCGTAACCATTGTCACCACCCACGTGGCTGAGAGGAGAGGGATCCCCCACATCGTCACCGTGGCAGTGGCTGATGAAATCCTGGAACGAGGATTCAAATATGCCTTCCGCGTGCAACCGGACTCCACGAACATGGCTGAAATGACGTGCAAGTACATTCGTCAATTGGCCGAAAAATCTAAGGTGGATCTCAAGACTATAGCTCTTATGCACATAGCCGGTTTCGGCGCCGTCATCGCCAACAAGGTAGACAAGATTTCACCGCAGTATGGCTTTGAGGTCATCGGCAAGGTCTCTTATGGCTACGGAGTATCGGACCTGACCACCGAGATCTCCAAGATCAAGGCCATGAATGCCGATGTCATCTTTGATGCTGGCTACCTGGCCGACGGAATTCTCAAGCTCAGGACGTACAATGATCTGAAGGTAGAGCCCAAGGGGGGAATCGTCGGGTGCGCCAATGGGTCCTACAGCAATCCTGCTACTGTCAGGGAGCTGGGGAGATTGGCAGAGTATATCCTGGACGGAAACTATTCACACAACCCTCGAAGCTCCCTTGCCAGGCGTGTCATCGCGGAGTATAACAAGAGATATACTAAGGTTATCTTCCAATCGCACTCTGTTCATGCATACAACGCCACCTTAGTGGTCATCGACGCCTTGGAAAGAGCCGGTACCACCGATTCTGTCAAGCTTCGAGATGCCATCGCCACTACCTCTCTAAAAGAGCACATGGCCCCAGGAGGACCCATTGAATTCGGTCCTACTGGCCAGAATAGGAATGCCCTGGCCACTCTCCAGCAGGTCCAGAAGAGAAAGATTAAGGTGGTCTTGCCCAAGGAATACTCTAACGCTGAGCCCGTTTACCCCATTCCCCCGTGGAGCGCCAAGACCTGAGGATTGATTACCCAGGGGAGGGAGGTCAAGGACCTTCCTCCCCATCTTATTTCTCCTGGCCAAGGGGCGCCCCTGAGGGAGGGCTGGTATGAAAGTTGACCTGCTGATCGAAAACGGCATTATGGTTATCCCCAAGGGTGGCCTTTTCAAAGGGTGCTTAGGCATCGTGGGGGAAAAGATCGTTGGGATTTACGCCTCTCCCCGTGGGATCTCGGCCCGGGAAAGAATAGATGCCCGGGGAAACTACATCCTTCCCGGGTTAGTGGAACCCCACGTCCATTATGGGTATAAGAGAAACTTGGAGGGTCATTTCCGAACCGAGACCGCATCCGCAGCCTTGGGGGGGATAACCACGGTCATCCCGTTTTACCGGGATTACGAAAATCCAACCAGTCTTTACGAAAATATCCCATCTGTAAAGAGCATAGGGGAGAAGAACTCCTACATTGACTTTTCCTTACACCTCTTGCTCATCACCCGGAATCAATTGATGAACCTGGAAAGATATTTCAATGAATACGGCATCACATCTTTTAAGTTTTACATGGTCTATAAGGGAGAGGATGCAAAGTCCATCGGCCTTATAGGAAACGAGACTGATGATGGATTTTTGTTGGAGGCCTTCTCCACCCTGGCTAAATTACCCGGGGCCGTGGCCTGCGTCCATGCAGAGAATATTGAGATCATTCTCAACCTCATGAAAAAGTACAAGGGCGATGGAAGAGATGGGCTCTCTGTATGGTCCGAGTGTCGGCCCAATCTGACCGAAGCGGAAAGCGTCCATCGGGTTATCACCTTTGCCAAAGCTGTTGGCTGCCCCATTTATATTGTCCACCTTTCCACTCGAGAGGCCCTGGAGGAAGTAAGACGTTTCAGGGCTGGCTTTAAGAAAGTATTCGTCGAAACATGTCCTCAATACCTGACCCTGACCAGAGATGCACCCCTGGGGAACCTTGGGAAAGTGAACCCTCCCCTTCGGAGCCCCGAAGATGTCGAGGAACTTTGGAAGGGTATCTCCGGAGGCTTGATTGATACAATCGGCTCAGACCATTGCCCCTTTCGCAAGGAGGATAAAGTGGGCACAATCTGGGATGCTCGCACAGGCTTCCCAGGCAGCGCCACCATGCTTCCGGTTCTCCTGAGCGAAGGGGTCCACAAGCAAAAGATCTCTTTGGAAAAGGTCGCTGAGATCACCTCTTTCAACCCTGCTAAGATCTTCAACCTCTTTCCAAGGAAAGGAACGATTCAGGCAGGAGGCGATGCCGATCTCTGCATCGTTGACTTGGATTTGAGCAAGAAGGTTGAACCAAAGATGCTCCAATCGCATTCTGATTTCTCCCTTTACGAAGGCTGGAGCCTGAAGGGATGGCCGATCCTGACCATGGTACGGGGAAAAATCGTTATGAAAGATGGAGAAATCGTCGGCTCGAAAAGGCACGGACGGTTTATTCAGACCTAAGAAGAATTGGTCCCAAAGTACATCATAGGTCCCAATGGCCTCAATGGTCTCATCCGATATGGCTAGAGTTCCATTGGGTATAGCTAGTTGGTCATGGGCTGGGACCAATTGTCCAGCTCGTACCAAGATGGTTACGTCAGCCATACTAATCCTCCTTGCGATAAGATGAATTGGGGACAAGGGGCGCTCATACTAAGGACGAGGCTTACTTTCCACTTCTTTTCACGCCTTAGGCGGCCTCTGGCTGAAACGACGTTCCAGGATCTCTGA
>DAOVAK010000744.1 GCA_030671095.1 Deltaproteobacteria bacterium
GATGGAACCGTCCAGGGAGAGATTGATCACCCCAGATTTTTCAGTGATGTTCTCGCCCACTGCGGCCAGAACAATGGGGGCGGCTCCCGCCACAACGGAACCTAACAGAATGGAAAGGTTCAATTCACTCATGCTTTTTTGCCCAAACGTATCCTGTTGATAACGTTAAAAAGTGTCGGCATGGGTGTAATCTGTCTTCCACTTCGATGATGGTTCGAGGGGCTAGAACGGAGTTGCTTTTACCAGAGAACCCCCCTATGTCTCGGCACCTTGCCTCCGTCTGCGCCACCCATATAGAAGTAGGGCCCCCAGGACCAGGCTCCCCTGGATGATTCCGCTCAGTGAGGAGTCCAGTTGCAGCATCATGGGGAGCTGGATGCTCCCCACATTGAGACAGACAAAGAAGAAGGCGATTGCAGGGGCCGCCCCGATCCGATAGTTGGCCAGCATAACCACAAGGAGCGCCAGGTATCCATAGTTGCTGGATATGGCTGGGATGAGTCGATGATACACGCCGGCCACCTGAAAGGTGCCAGCCAATCCAGCGCACCCCCCTGCAAGACCCATTGCGACGATGATGTAACGGTTCGGCTTGAGTCCATGAAGATAGGCCGCTCTTGGATTGTTACCAATCCCTTTGAGGGCGAGACCGAGTCGTGTTCGGCTCAGGACCCAGGCCGCCCCGATGAGGACCGTGCATGTCAGGGCAAGACCCACTGGCGAGAGCCTCATGGTGTGGAGAGTGGGAAGCCAGAGAGAGTGCGGGAACAGCTCGGTACCGCTCATGGACGCGACCCCGGGCCTCTTCCATGGCCCGAAGATGAGCCATAGCGTGATTCCTTGAGCCACGAAGTTGAGTCCCAGACCGCCGAAGATTTCGTTCACACCCCCTTTCACCTTTAGAAATCCCGCCAGAGCAGCCCAGAGGCTTCCGCCCAGCATACCCCCCAGAAAAGCGATGACCAGGATTGTGCCTGGCATGCTGCTTTCAGCCCCCAATCGCAGGATGGCTGTCGCCGTTATGGCGCCTGCCACCACCTGCCCCTCCACGCCGATATTCCACAGCCCGACGCGAAAGCTGAAAACAAGCCCGCACGCGCAAAGGGTGAGTGGTATCCATCCCATGAGGACATGAGAGATCTTCAGCCATGACCCTACAGACCCCATGAAAAGATGTCGAAACGCGGCCATGGGAGGGGCCTTTGCCACAAAAAGGATGAGCGTGCTCAGGCCCACAATGCCCGCGATCATCAGCATGTTCTCAATAAAGACCCTTCTTATTCTCCTTGAGGCAAAAGCCATTCTTTACACCTTGCCTGCCATGGCTTGTCCGAGCGCATTCAGGTCAGTGTCACAGGCCATCACATCCTTGACCATGGCCCCATCAAAAAAAACAACGACGCGATCTGCCACTTGGATGATCTCTTCCAGTTCCATGGAAGAAAAGATGATGCCGGTTCCCTTGTTGACGTACGTCATAAGATGTTCCCACACCCATCGGACTGATTCCATGTCAAGTCCTCTGGTGGGATTTTCCAGCAAAAGGATGAGAGGGTCCTCAGGGATCAGCGCCAGGAGTAGACGCTGTTGGTTTCCTCCCGAAAGGGACTCCGGTTTCGAGGAGGGCCTGCCCAAGATTCTGAAACGCTTTATCCTCTCCTTCGCCATCCTTTGGGCCCTTTTCCAAAGGACCTTAATCCCCCGCTGCTGACAAAGCGCGAAATGTTCTGTGATGGTCAGGCCTGGGATGAGTCCCTCTTCGAGACGCGCTGTGGGAAGGAAGCTGACGCCCCGTGCCTTGAAGGCGTGGTGATCCTTGCCAGTCATGATCTCATCGCCGATGCTAATTGTGCCCTCTCGTGGCCTGTTAAGGCCTGCGGCGAGGCGGAGAAATGTCTCCTGGCCACTCCCTGCAAGACCGGCCAAACCAACGACCTCCCCTTTTCGAACCGTCAGAGTGCACGCCTGAAGTCCTGCTCTCCCCCC
>DAOVAK010000477.1 GCA_030671095.1 Deltaproteobacteria bacterium
CGGTTTTCCAGCCAGATCACATCCCCGTCCTTGAGCCCTCTCTCCGCGGCAACATCCGTATTTATCGTGATCGTATAGGTATAGGGGCACAACTGGCTGACTTCATGAACCAAAGGATTTTGATACGTGGTGTTGTTGGTATGCAGGATATCTCTGTAGGAGAAGCCGAGCATATCAAATTCCTCATCCAGTTCGTTATAACTGATGGGGTAAAACCAACTGGGCAGAGGCGTATACTGCTCCCATTCCAGCTCTATATCCTTTTCTTTACAAATCCTTTCCACTTCCTCCCTCGCTTCGATGAGAAACTCCATGTAGGTAGGAACCCTGGAATTGAGATGCCATCGCCAGTAGACATCTTCGACGGGCTTATGCCATGTGGCATAGCCCTGTTCTTTGACCTTCTTTGCATCTTCACCATATACCCACTTGAGGACCCGTTCGCCTATCTCCGACCAATTGAGCTTCTCGCCCGGTTTTATCTTCAACGATTCATCCTCGATGTCATAATAGCCATTCAACATCTGGTTGTACTTATCCCGCAACCCTATTCTGTCTAAGATATCTAGAGTGACATCCATAAAAAACCGGCTCTCACCTAAGGGCTCGGCCACCGGTTTTTGCATGTGCACATACCAGTCCTCGTAAGAGGGGCTTTGACTGAAAAAGTAGGCATCAATCTCGCCACTCCAACAATCCTTTTCCAAGAAGCTCACATCAGGCAGGACAATGTCCGCTATCGCCTGATCGGTTTCATTCACCCAGATGTCATACTGAACCACAAACACGTCCTTAAACAACTCTGCCGTCGATTCCCAGTCGCAATTACTGATCACAAAATTGGTTGCCGGGCCGATCAGCATCTCCGGTTTCGCAGTCATGCCCAGCTTTTCCCAGAGCGCTTCGCATTCCTTGACATAGGGGATATGGGAAATTGTGGCATGGGGCCAGAACTCTATACAGCCTACTGACTTACATGGCACCACGGGCTTGTGGGGCGGCCAGGGGGAATGGGCATAAAATATGCTGGGTATGATGACACCATCAGGCCCTACTTTAGGAATCCGTTCATAATGACCGCCAGGATACCTTCTTCTTATGGCAGGCCAACCGAGTGTGCCACCCGGGACATCTTCTGCCCCCACCAGTTCACTGAGCAGGTCAATGGCTGATGCCTGGTGAATGCCGTTGGAATGCCCCTGGGTTCCTCGGAACATAACGGCGGCCACAGGCCTATAAGGAAATGACTTACCCTCAATGGTGATCGTGCTACCTATCTGCGCATTTTGCACCCATTCGGTGGCAATGCGTCTGATGGTTTCAGCCGGAACCGTGCTGATTTCGGAGGCCCATTCGATGCCATACTGTTTCAAGTGTTCCTTCAAGGCCATAAAGGCTGGTCGGCACCTCTTGCCCTCAGCTTCAAATTCACCTTCTAAGGCGTAGTCCTCATACTCCATGACCGGTGCATCGAACACCTTCGTCTTTCCCTCTCTCTCATCGAAAATAAGAGGTTTGCCAGACGCCTTGTCCCTCACATAATGACCATCAGGCCCAATGAGATAGGGGAAGTTGGTCTTGGCCTTTAAGTATGTGACATCATACGTCTTCAGTTCGTTCACGATATGGTTGCACATGGCCAGGGCTATGGCAGAGTCTGTCCCTGGCAAGAGGGGAATCCATTCAGTGGCCTTTCCACCAGCAAAGTTGCACATGGGGTCAAAAACCACTTCTTTCACCCCTCTCTCTATGGCCTTGGCCCTCAACCTGGCATTTGTCATGGCGGAATGCCCTGATCCGGTGCCTTTACTCGATCCAAACTTGATCACATACTTTGTATATCGCCAGTCCGGGGATATTGACCAGGCGCCATGAATCAGGCCTCCCATCATGTGGGCCGCATTACCGCAATGGAGACTCCCACCACCCACGACAAAAGTTCCATTGCCTTTTTGGCCAAAGAGCCCCGCGAGCATATAGATGTGATTATGGGGGCCATCGCTCCCCCTTTGGGTTTGGTTGCTGATCAAGATTTTGTTTGGATCGTCGGCCAAGATCTTTTTCATTCTCTCTGCAATTTCATCTAATGCCTCGTCCCACGAAATCTCTTTCCATTTGGGGTCAACACCTATGCCCTTTTCTGGGTTTGTTCGTCTGAGGGGTTTTTTGATACGATTGGGATCGTGGTAATACATAATGCTGGCTACGCCCTTCCCGCATAGGCCGCCGTCTTCGCCACCCATGGTACTACCAGGGATCCCTTCCAATTTCACCGGCACGCCGTTTATTCTGCGCACTCTGGCGCCGCAACCGCAATAGCATGCACCACAGGTGGTGTTAATCCAGACATCTTCCCATATCTTTTCCTCTATTGCTGACATGCCGTTTTCCTCCATCTATCAGTGTTGTGGCTTTACCCTATCGTTGCATAAAAAACATGGCAAGGGATGGTCAAAAAAAAGAATAACAAGGTTTTCAGTTTCATCAATGCTCATTCTTGGAGTCAACAAATCATGAGATCCAAAAAGCCTGGAAAAATTGCAATGTTTTTTACCCTTCTGGAAAGTCGAGGATACTGCATCTCCGGAGCCTGTGCGCCTCAGGCGCATTGTCAAGGGTTCGCGGTAGCATACTACAGCTTCACCCTTGACGCCGTGGATCTGCAGCATCCTCGACTTTTGCAACGTTAGGGTTTAGCTGATGTAATATACTGATGGGTCGGTGCCAAATTCGGGATGTAGTTGGTTACCCTTTCGCGTCTTGATGAGCTCTGATACACGGCTGGAGGGATCATCCAGGTCACCAAAAGACCTGGCTCCAACCGGACAGATATTGACGCATGCCGGGGTTGCATCTCTATCTACACCCGGTTTGAGTCCCTTTTCCAGTCCCTGTTCAATTCTTTCAACACAGAAGTTGCATTTCACCACCGTTCCTTTTTGAAAGGGATATATCTCCCTGCCCAATTTTTCAAATGGTGTGAGCCCCTGGCCGGGAAAGTATTCTCTTTTTTCATCATCGTAAAAGGTTCTCTGTTGATAGGGACATGCGACCAGACAGTACCTGCATCCAACGCATTGATCGTAATCAATCTGTACGATACCATCCTCTCTCTGAAAGGTGGCCCCCGTGGGACACACCTCTGCACATGCGGCCTCCTTACAATGGTTGCAAAGAACAGGATACATCTCCTTTACGACAGCAGGAAATTTACCCCTTTCTCCTATCAATACCCTGTTCCAGAAGACCCCTGGTGGTAGGAAGTGCTCCTCCTTACA
>DAOVAK010000273.1 GCA_030671095.1 Deltaproteobacteria bacterium
GAGGGTATCGACGTGGTGGATACCCATGGTCATGAGCGAACCAGCGGGGCACCCGGAATCATCTCCGCGCCATCGAAATTTGTCCGGGGTCAACTCAAATCCCAAGCTGTGGGAGAAGTTGGATTCAACCTGAATGGGGTCTCCAATCGCTCCCGCGTCGATGAGCTCTTTTACCTTTCGATTTCCCGCCAACCGCCGCATGTCATGTCCAACCAGCAGAACCACTCCGGCTTCCTCGCACGCCTTGACGATCTTCTTTCCGTCATCCATGGTATTGGCAATGGGCTTGTCCACGAAGACGTGTTTTCCGTACTGAGCCGCTAGCACCGCGTGCTCGGCATGTATGGCGTTCGGTGTCGTGAGAAGCACCGCGTCAACGTCATCTCGTTTGGTCACGTCCTCAAAGCTCTTTTCCTCGTCACACTCATACTTCTGGGCGAATGCCTTCCTCTTCTCAGGGGTCCTCGTGAAGCAGGTCACCAGCTTTACCTTTTCGCTCCTCTTCGCCCCATCGGCAATCACCGTTGACCAGCCCCCAAGACCAATCTGGGCCACCCCAACAACGTCTCGCTTACTCATCGTGACTACCTCCCGTCTGTATACTGATGAAACCAACGAGGTGGCGTGAGTCGACACCCCCTCTCTTAACACATCCCGGATCCCGCAGAGTCCCGAGGGTTCCTACCTTTCCGTCGGAAGTCAGGATCACCGACCCGCGGCAACCGATGAAATCCCTCGCCAATTCAAGACACAAGAGACTGCCAGTGACTCACGTGACAGCAAGAATTTCCATCTGTGTCGGTCGTAAACCTTCCCTACCGGAGGAGTCGGTTATCGTATGGGAACCTGCTGATGATATCCACACCATTATCGGTAACCATCACATTATCCTCGAACCTGACCCACCTATCCCTGGTTCACCTATGATAAAGGGACAGCTGCCCGAGCGGCCAAAGGGGCGAAGGGTTTCGCTCCTTCCCCCCTCACGCCGATGAACCGTGCATAATTTTATCCCAACTTTCCGATCTTTTCCAGATCATTGGCGACGTATTCGAGGCCCAACTCCACCAGGGTCTTCTTAGTGGGGAAACTCGTCCTCTTATCCCACCCGTGAAGCTCATAATACTCATCGAGCATTCTGTTATACTTCTCTTCGTCAATCTTCCAGCCTGCCAGGTTCCCCGTCGGTATAGGCTCATTCAAATCTCTCGGGGTAGGCATGTCATCTCTTCGGTCGAAATTCGTATGCCTCAGATTGAACGCCTTTTCCAGATTGAGTTGTTTCTCCGCAATTCTCTTTAAGTCTTCTACTGATGTTTCCCAGCCGGTTGCCGCCGAGTAAAGATCGGCCATTTCAGGTAGGCTCATAAAGTCCAAATCATACCAGACCGTGTTGTAGTGGCAGATACCAAGACAGTTAGCAACCCTGTGTAATGCCTCAGTAAACACGACCATCTTGGCTTTCCCCTCATATTCCTGTGGTTTGTCCACATTCTCAACACCGTAGATCCTAAACGCCTTCTCCGGTTCGAGCCCCGTAATAGTCTCGCACATTGGAGCGCCTGTCGTGTGTCCACCACCTCGAGTCGAAGTTGTGGTTCCCAGGGCCCAAGCGTTCGATCCGCGACACGGTTCGTAGAGATCCTGCCTTTTAATACTGATGGAATAATAGCCGCTATCCCGGCCAATAATATCAGCTGCCCGGGCACTTCCCTCAGCAAGGATATTTCCGAAACCTTCTCGACGGCTTATTTTTCTCATGAGCTCAAACACAACATCGGCATCACCCCACTCAAGTTTGAGCCCGTCGGTGTCTTTTTCGTCGATGATGCCCCTCTGGTAACACTCCATAGCCCAGCCAATGGCTCCCCCCGTCGTGTCGATATCAAGACCCAGCTGATTGCAATACGCATTAACCTTAAACATGAATTGCGGTTCACGAATGCCCAATCTCCCTTGGAGGGTCGAAACCACTTCCCACTGGTTATTTGTTGTTGTGAGACCGGAATATGGCCCGTCAGTAAAATGGAGGATTTGGCCGCAACCGATTGGACATCCCGGGAAACTCGATCTGCCCACCTTATATTTGTCAATTGTCCTGGTGGGATCAATAGCTTCTGCCATGTCATCGGGTAATTTACATTCCTGAAAATTCTTATATGCTATTCCGCACGTCGCCTGTTTTCCGCTTAATATCCAGAGTGACCCATATTGTTGCATTTTCGTTGCACACGCGGCAGTCGCAACGCTTTTGCGGAGTTCGCTTGCAATCTTCATAAACCTCTTCGGCTCGGCGACTCGAATGCCTCGTGTACCTCTCGTAACAAGCGCTTTTAAGTTCTTGGACCCCATAACGGCTCCACTACCACACCTGCCAATGGCCCGTCCCTTGTCCTGAATAATGCATCCACCCCTAACCAGATTTTCACCGGCGGGACCTATGGATACCGTGTGAAGAGATGGGTCGCCCATTTCCTCTCGGATCATTTCCAATGTTTCCCACGTTGTTTTTCCCCATAAAGGAGTGGCGTCTCGGATCTCTATTTGGTCATCGCTTATCCAGAGGTAAACTGGCTTGTGCGCTTTCCCTTCCACAACAACTAAGTCATAGCCGGCATATTTCAGTTGGCCACCCACGTAGCTGTCGCTGGCGCCCGATGCCCATCCCCCTGTAATGGGACCCAACGTACTCACCGTCATTTTACATGCTCCGGGGGCCGTTGTACCTTGTAACGCCCCAGCCCCAAAGATAATCTTATTAGCCGGTTCGTATGGTGTTACCCATGACCTCAGTTCATCATACAGTATCTTGATAGCTATCCCGGAGGAGCCAAGCCACTCCCTGGCATATTCTAGGCTGGGTTCCGTGTGAACTTCCCCGCTGCTCAGATTCACCCGTAATATCTGGCCAGCATATGCATAAACTCCGCCGCCCTTTGTCATCGTAGATCTCCCGACCGATTCACTCAAACCCCTTCATTCCCGGATAGTTATGTATCATCATCAAATCCTTAAGCCCGATAACCCCCTGAGAAACAAACCGTTATTTCTCGTGCTGTATAACAAAGATACCCGGAGATTCCGTCACCATCCCATTATTCCCCTGAAATCCATCGAATCGAGCCCTTGCCCATCAACGATTTAAGACAATCAGGGCGAGTCCAGCCCTACCTCCATTGCCGCTCCCTGCTCTTTTTCCTTGGGCTTTGCTTTTTCTTGAACTCTTTTAAGATTTTTTCCAGATCCTCGCTTTCCCGGCAGTATTGCAGACACAATGGAACTTCAAGCTCTTGACAGAGATCGCACGCTATTCCCCGGTCATCACTTTCTTCAAGGAGGAGGACATAAAATCCTGGTTCGTCCCCTCTGTCCATGATTTTGAGACTTGAAATTGCGGGGATGAATTCACCTCTATGTCTGAAGGAACACGCCATCTCACAGGTCCTGCATCCGCCGCACGAAGGCATATCAAAAATCATGATTCTTGCTCTCCATTGAGAATTACTACGGGAAGAACGATCCGATCTCCTCTCCAAGCCAGTTCGGGGGATAAATGGATCCCATTATTGGACGCATGAAGCTCTCCGAGGGCCTTCCTTCCGTCCGCGCAGAGGCCACCAAGAGTCCCAATGGGGTCATGTGGCGTCCCTTGATAAAAATGCGCCCACAACTTTCCGACGAACCGTTGTTGCTCCTCTGTCAATCTGGCTTTACCAGGCAGTCCATCCACCGTCCACAGGAAGCGTGACACCCGTCACCATATCTGAGGCGTCGCTAGCCAAGAAAACCACGGCGCCAACAAGGTCCTGCGTTTGGCAGAATCGTCCTACCGGGATGAGGCGCAGTACTCGTTCCCGCCATGCTGGATCGGCGAACAGGTTTTCATTTATAGAAGTACGGGTGGCTGTTGGGGCGATTCCATTAACATTGACATTGTAGGGACCCCATTCTATCGCGAGCACCCTTGTCAGATTGGTAACACCACCCTTGCTCGACGAATAAGCCGCCCGATTCTTAAAGCCCACCAGGCCAAAAGTTGAACTGACATTAATGATTTTGCCCTTCCGCTGTTCAACCATTACCCGTCCGATAATCTGGCTGCAGAAGAAAACCCCTTTCAAGTTCGTATCGATAACGAGATCCCAATGCTCCTCCGTTACATCGAGCGCAGCCTCGTCGATATGTGTCCCTGCATTATTTACCAAGATATCAATGTGGCCGAACTCGCTCATCGTTGCGTCCGACAGCTTTTGGATGTCGCTCATCTTGCTTACATCTACCGGCTGATTAAGAGTTCTCCGTCCCATAGCGCGGAGCTCTTCGGCCAGTGACTCAAGCTCAGCAATTGTCCGGCTAGCCACCACCACGTCTGCACCTGCATTCCCCAGGCCCAACGCCAGGGCACGGCCAATTCCACGGCCAGCACCGGTCACAATAGCAACCTTTCCACTCAAATCGAAACTCGGAAATTCCATCGTTATCCCTCCTTACGCAACATTTGAGTTAAAAGTTGAGTACTCTTTTAGCCACTCCTTCTTGCTTTTGTAGTCATCTTCATAGACGGATCCCAGCTCAGCAGGTTCTTTCCTCCTGCTCAGATTCAACAAGAAATATCTCTATCCCCTTCGTCGTTGCATAATGTTGTGCCTCAGAGGGACTTCGTTCGATATCATATTTCGACTGCAGGAGTCTCTTTGAAATGCTCTCTGCCGTACCTACTCTGATTTTTTACGATTTTGGGGGAGGTATCGCATGAACGATTGAAAACCAAAATATCCATAGGGTCGTTGTCAATTCCCATTCATGAGAATGAACCCGAAGCTTTGATATCTCCACTTACTGGACCCATTGTTGCACCATGTAGTAAAGGGAGCTTCGGGAATGCGGCTCGAAAGCATAAGCGTA
>DAOVAK010000398.1 GCA_030671095.1 Deltaproteobacteria bacterium
AAGTGCTTAGGATACACCCCAAGTACACTATCATGAAATCCAGATACAAAAGGAAAACGGATGGAGAGCGGTTTAATGGTGCCCTGCGCAAGGCAGGGCTGACATAGGGGGACTAATCAGAGAAGGCGAGACTGAAATCCCGCTTTTTTCCCAATCTGATCATGTCTGGCAAATGTCAGCGTTTTGGTCACAGTCCGCAATTGTCTCCTGAAAATTTGCATTACATACTTTAATCCACACTCTGCCTCCCCCACCTACACCTACCACATTCTGCACTAGGGTCTTTAGAGCTGATAGTGTGAATTAAGGGATGTAATATAAAGTTTCACGGTGATCGAGGTCAGTCTACATTTCTCATAATTATCCACACTGGCACCCTCCTTGCTACTAATCGATTCATTCGGAATAGTGGTATTTCTTGACACGAATTGGGACGTTAATCTAGTCTGAAATTATATGAATTCACTGATGATATTGTTTCCTCAGAGGATTTCAGCAATGATGCAGCAGCTTCTGCCCTGCAAACGATCTTCAGTAAAGTTTTTCAACGACGCCTTTGCTAGAGTCGCTCTCCTGCCAGTGGTGTTAATGCTCACCTTGTTCCCAGCCTGCACCAAGAGAATGTCTTTGGAAGAGGCCAAGGAAGTACCGCTCTCTATTAGCGGAAAATCTTTCGTCCCTCCACCTCGCCGGATTGATGACGTAACGAAAATCCTTGATCAGAACCCCCCTGATCCAGCAACTGTTAAACGGTTGATCGCTATAGCTGACTCGATCCCGCCGGCAGGCGCAAGCAGGTTGAAACTGCAGGGTTTTTATTATCAACGAGGCATGGCTGCCGCAAAATTGGGCCGATATAAACAGAGTCTAATGGATCTTCGCCAGGCTGTGAACTTGTTCGGAGCTTTTTCCTCCAGGACGGCTACAATTAATAATATGCTCATAGAATCGGCCCTGGCGGAGGCTCGCGTCAACAACTTCAGAGCGGGTATGGAATCTGTGGAACGAGCGCGAAAGAAGTTCCCTAATTGGGTCGGAGCAAACATTCTGTTGGTGAATCTTTATGCTCTTACTGGCGATTTGGAGAGCGCTGAAAGGGCGAAGGATCGCGCTATTGATATGATGTCGAAATGGCGGGACTCTTTCGAGAACAATATTAGGAGGAAAAATCTGACCGCAAGGATGAAAGCTGCAATATTGGAGGCTCAAGGGCAATACGAGGAAGCCGAACCTTTACGAAGACTAGCACTCCAGCTTAGCATGATGCCGACGATCAAATCAGAACACCTTAAACCAGCCATTATTAGCCGTCGCTGGCTGGCAATAAATCTAATGGCACAGAGCCGTCTGGTGGAAGCGGAGGTAGAGGCACGGCAGGCATTGTTAGACTCTATTAGTTCTCTTGGCAGCAGATCCCTGGACACGCGTTGGTGCGTCGAGGTTCTAGCCACGATTTTATCAAAGCAGGGCCGGCATCACGAAGCCGAACGACTATTTCATCAACTAATTAGTATTATGGAAGCTGGTGGGATATCGGCTGATTCCCCAGTAATGGGTTGGACTAGATATAAGCTCGGCCGCGTATTCATCGAACTGGGCCAATGGTCAAGTGCTCTCAGAGAGTTTCGCTTGGCACGGGTTAGTCTGGAGAAAGAGCCAGCCTTTTTCAAAAAATTTTATTTATTAGGCACATCCCCGGCCTTGGCCCTGTTGAGAACGGGTAATTCAAAAGATGCATTACGATTACTTCAAAGAGCCCGCGAAATAGCTGAGCAGGACTTCGGGACAAATCACCACAGAACCATAGGAATCCACGGTCTACTCGCAGTTGCTCTTTTCGATACCGGGGATACTTCACAGGCATTCGATTTATTCTTTAGTGCGGTTCCCAAATTGCTGGAAAATGGAGCTGTTGGCGCGCAACAAAGGAAGCTTATTCTGGAACGATACATTGACTTGCTCGCTCAAATCAGGGGTACCTCAGTTGAACGAGAAGTGGGTGTCAGCGCTGTGGCTGAGGCCTTTCGAATCGCCGGCGCGCTTCAGGCACAGTCGGTACAATATTCTCTTGCTCAAAGCCTGACACGAGCTGCCCTGAAAACTCCAGAAATGTCTGACCTGGCCAGGCGAGAACAGGACGCCAAGAAACAAATCAACGCATTGGAGACTTTGCTTTCCGAGCATCTGGCGGCGCCTGTGGATCAGCAATATCCAGAGGTGGTGGCGGAACTACGGGAAAACATCACAAGATTGCGCAATGCCCACAAGGTGCTGCTTGAACAGATTAAAATAGAAACCCCAAAGTACGCTAAGCTACTCAATCCACCGCCGGCAACTGTGGCCGAGGTGCAGGAGCAGCTTCGCTTCGGTGAGGGACTGGTCTCGATTTATCCTACTGCTTCAAAGACCTATATATGGGCAATAACATCAACGGGCAATGTTCAATTTGGTGTTGCACCCTTCGGCAAAAGCTACATGCAAGAGAGCATACAATTGCTACGGAAAGCTCTCGCTCCTGACGCTCAAACCTTTGGGGGTATTCCGGAATTCGACCTTGCGCGGGCTTATGACATCTACGCTGGTTTACTGAAACCCACTGAGGCTAGCTTGAGAGATGTCAGCGATCTAATAATCGCTGCAACTGGACCGTTGGCTCAACTACCGTTTTCAATTTTGCCCACTGACCCTGCCAGTCTTGGAGAAGAAAAGGGTGAATTGTTCAGTATATACAGGAAGGTTCCATGGCTTATCCGCAAGGTTTCAATAACGAGAGTTCCTACAGCCTCTTCTTTCATCAGTTTGCGTACTATTTCCAAGGGTGACCCCTCTCGGAAAGCTTTTGTGGGGTTTGGCGATCCTTTCTTTAACAAAGAACAACTCGCGCGGGCGAAGAAAGAAAGGATCGATCCTAAACTAGTGCTGGCAAAGCGAGGACGAGCTCTGCATGTTCGAGGCATCCGCGTCACCGAAACCGGCACCCTTGACAATGAAACCATTACCTCGATCAATCTGGGTTTGTTGAATCGTCTCCCTGGTACCGGAGACGAGATCGTGAGCATCTGTAGAGCACTGGATGGAGATCCGGCTCGGGACGTTTTTTTGGGCGAAAAGGCGTCAGAGAGTCAGGTCAAGACTATGGATATGTCTGATCGACGGGTAATAGTTTTTGCTACCCATGCCTTGGTGCCAGGTGATTTGGATGGCTTGGATCAGCCTGCCCTTGCTCTTTCCTCTCCCGCAGTCACCGGCGACAACGAAGACGGTCTTCTGACCATCGAAGAGATCTTTCAATTGAAACTCAATGCCGACTGGGTTGTGCTATCGGCCTGCAACACCGGCGCTGCTGAAGGAGCCGGAGCTGAGGCTGTATCAGGTCTCGGTCGCGCCTTTTTCTACGCTGGAACCAGGGCGCTTCTAGTGAGCATGTGGCCTGTGGAGACCACTTCGGCTCGGAAACTCACCACTGGACTTTTCAGACATCAGAAAGAGGATTCAAAACTTTCCCGGGCAAGAGCACTTCGCAAATCTATGCTTGAATTGATTGAAGGTCCGGGCCTGAAGGATGATGCTACCGGTAAAGTTGTCGCGAGTTACGCCCATCCGCTCTTTTGGGCTCCCTTTGTCATAGTGGGAGAGAGCGGCGGCAATGTTAACTAGTGTCCATCCGGAAAGCCACAAATTCCCTCCCCCTTGACCCCGGTCCAACACCCTCCCGCCAGGGGAGGGGAAGGGTATTTCCGGATGAAAACTAACTAATAACGAATAACTGCACCGTGTGGTGCATAGTGCTTAGCGATCGTCGAGGGGTACAAACTCACAAACTTCGGGACCGCAGTACTCTCCAACATAGTCCGATTCGGGGCGGTAG
>DAOVAK010000001.1 GCA_030671095.1 Deltaproteobacteria bacterium
GCTCTAGGGTGTTATAGATTGATTGATCATACACCTGTGCAAAAAGTAAGGAGGATAAGATGGAAAGTAAACACATAGACAGGCGTTTCGGACTGGCAGCAGTGGAGATGGGCTTTATTAATGTAAACCAACTTTTCGAAGCGATCAAAATTCAAATCAAAGAGGAATTGGAAAAGGGGCAACACAGGCTCATCGGTAGGATTTTGTTTGATATGGGCGTCATGAAACTCCCACAGATTGATGAAGTGCTTGAGACCCTCTAAACTTTGATCATCCTGTTGGTAAACAGGCTTCAGACCGTACCTGCTTTTTCCAGTTCTTGGCTAGGCTTCCCGGGGCCTTTCCCGTCCAAGATGTCCCAGCCTCCTCCGGGAGGTCAGGATCACCCCATCTACCCCCCAAAAAATCAAAGCGCTATCTGTAAACCATTTTTTGCCACAGACGTCTATATAAATAGAATCGTTGAGAAGGAGGTGGTCCCATGAGAGCAAAAGCGCCGTTGATTGTTTCTATTGTGGTGGTTGCTGTGCTTTTTACGCTAAGCCTTTCCTGGGCAAGGGGAGGAAATGCCCAGCGTCAGAGAAAGCAATTTGAGAGGATTACCGGTGGTGTAAAAAGTGGAGAGATCACGCACAGAGAGTTAAAGAGCCTGGGCAGAGAGCAGCGGGGGATACGCCAGACCACAAAGAAAGCTCGTGCTGATGGCCGAGTCAACGCCCGGGAAAAACACCGAATTCATAAATTGCAAGACAGGGCGAGCAAACACATTTACCTGGCTAAACACAATCGGGCGAAATGGTATAGCCGTAAACTGCACCATAGACACAGACACTTTGGACATAGGCCTAGATGTCACCACTACCCTGTACATTATTGGCACAAACCAGCATACTACGGCTACCACATTGAAGGGGAGTACGCAGACCCATATTATTCCTTCACTTGGTCCATAGGGTGGTGGTGATGTCGTAAATTTCGGAATGCCCAAGGTATAGGTCTAATCTACTACACCCGTGCGTTGGGGTGCGTGCTGAATAAATGAGGTCCTGTAAAAGAGGAGATACTTTGTAGGAAAAAAAGAGATTTTGCTCAGGAGGTGAGAATATGAAAAGCAGAACGATGGGTATAATAGTCTTGATGCTCGTTGTGGTGATGGGATCTTGTGCTTCCATCCCGAAAGACCGATACAACACCCAGAAAGGGGCTGCCATAGGTGCTGGAGCTGGTGCTCTTATGGGTCAGGCCATTGGTCACGATACTGAGGGCACCCTTATAGGGCTTGCCGCGGGAACGGTGTTGGGCGCTTTGGTGGGAAATGCCATTGACCAGGACTATGCGGCCGCAAGAGATGCAGCACTATATGATAAGAGGGTTGTGTATTACGATAACCAAGGAGGTGCCGTTGAGGCCATTCCCTCGGAAGTCAACCAGCAGACCAATTGTCATAAGGTGACCAAGCGCACCTGGAAGGATGGTAAGCTGATAAAGGAGACCATTGAAGAAGTTTGCGAGGGAGAGAAGCAGTCAGGAGAGTATTGAGTTCCTTACTTATTTGGCCGCAACCGCGTGGTGAGCTCTCGCAGAAAAGGCAAAAGTGCCCTCTTGCACACCACGTCTAAGATGTATTTACGCATCACACTGCGAAACATCTCGTGGGTTTTGCTGCGGCTCAGGTATTCCATGATACGTCCCGCTATAGCAAGGGGCGGCTCATCCAATGGGAAAAAGCAGGCCTCTTTTCCCACCTCCAGAAATGGGGGGATTTCTGCACACGCGATGGGAAGTTTGATCATACCGGCTTCCAGGAGCGGAAGACCAAAGCCTTCATCCTTGCTTGTCATAAGTAGCAGGTCTGCCATAAGATAGAGGTCACGGATGAAGATGCGGTCGGGAACGAGCTTCTTTCCATCTCTAAATGTATACTCAGCCGAAATCGCAGTGTTGTCCTGCATCCCCAACTCATTTATCCAATACCTGAGTCTTCGGTAGTAGGAAACTGCCCTTTTTTCGTGGGGGTCATAGGCACCTGTCATGATGAAAAGGACGTTATAACCCAGGATCTTGATGCCACGGATGATATGGATGGAGAGCTCCAGGTTCTTTCGAGGGGTAATCCTTGATGGTTGGACCACCACAAGGTCGCGGCCAAAAAGGTCCAATTCTTCTGCCAGTCTCCGGGATTTGTCGTCAAGATAGAAAAAGCCCGCAGGATCAATCCCATTAGGAATCACCTTCCAAAGGACATCTCCATAGAGTTTTTGGAACTTGTGCTTTCTGGACTCTGAAATGGTCACATAGTGGATAGCAGGGTGCGTGCTGCGGAGTACGCTCCAGGGATGCTCGTTTAGATATTCTGGCGGTGCAGGCTCAAAATAGGGCGAATCATGGGCCCAACTTACAATGACCGGTCCACTAGATGATGCGGCCAGGCGACGCAGCGCCAGGGTAAAAGGCAGGTTAAACGGCATATGGAGGACATTATGGGCCAGGACCACATCAAGATTCTGTGACCAGTCTGTAAGGATGTCATATATCTGGTTGGTGTGCCGCTTTAGAGGTTTATGATCTCCATTGCTGGACCGCTCGTGGGCCTTGGTGATACTTTCATTTTGTGATCCCAGCAAGGGCTCTATGCGCACCGGATAGGATTCTGTGTAGACCTCCCCCATGCCAGCCAGAACAGAGATGTGTTGACCGAGTCTGTGAAGAATGTTGGCATGCTGGCTGAGTATCTCTTCCACACCACCCACTACAGGAGGACAGGAGTAGTGAAGGATTCCTATGCGAAAAGGTCTCTCAATGGGCCGATCTGCGCTGTTCATAGTGGATAGTTGTCAGAATGATTCTATGATGGGGATGAGCAATGCTTCCAATACCCCATAAGAAAAATATTTCTTGCCCAACTCATAGTTTTTATCAACCGATGCCTGTAAATTCTCAGGTTTGAGGAACTGTTTGATGCGACCTGCAATCTCTTTGGTCACAAACGACTCAAAAGGGATTACCTCGAAGCCACAGGGCTCAATGTCCTCCACATATATGGAATAGCGGTTCACCACGATCGGCTTCCTAAAGTAGATGGCTTCCACAAAGGCATTGCCGAAACCCTCATAACCCGAAGGGTAAGTCACCACATCGGCAGCACGATAGACATCATCAATGGTGTATTTCTTATCACAGATGGTCTGAAAGCACCGGGATGATCCCACCCTGTCACCCATGTATATGACCTCAATGCCAAGCCGGTGGGCGTATTCCAGAATCCTATTTGCGTATATGTCCCCCTCATCACCCGATTCGTGTGAAACGACGAGTCGGGGTTTCTTTAAATCAAGTAGGCTCACCAGCTCTACAGCCCGTTCGATCCATTTCCGCGGAACGACTCTGGTTGGTTGAAGAACGAAAAGATCATCGTTCCCGAATCCCAGTTCCTGCCTGAGCATTTTACTGTTTGGTGATTCGGGATCTTCACTGGTAAAATCGAAGACGTTATGGATAATAACATTGCTGATGCCCCTGCGGTAGCTCAATTGCCTAGAGGCCGCTGTGTTGATCACCACGTGACGCAGGGACTCCAGAATGGGAGGAAAGGCGTAATGAAGGTAATCCTGTACTCCATTGATGAGAAATCGCTTTCGCTCCCAGCTAAAATCATGGTGATGGGCCACGGCCGGCATCCCTGTCTCTGCCAGAAATTCCGTAATGGCCATCCCCAGGGGGATGTTCATAGGGATCGCCAGGGCGTTTTCCGGGATGATGAGGTCAATTTCAAACCGGTCGCGAAACGCGTAGAGTTTTCCTTTGAGGTAGTCTTTAGTTTCCTGGATGCGCTTGGATAAGGACCCATCTCGTGTCGTGGTGCCAAAACAGGCATTATGAATTTCCAGGATCTCTGGATCTTCAAAATGGGCCTTTGGCTCCAGAAAAGACCGATCAGCTGGACTATCCAGTTCCCCTGCAAAAAAATAGCATTCATAACCGTTGCGTTCAAGGACCTGATACCACTTGTAGGTTTCAAGGGATACGCCGTCGGTACCAGCAATTCGTGTTGACACAAAGCCAATCTTCTTCATGCCATAAATTCCTCCCACACGTGAATAGAATTGCGCACTTCCTGGATGGATATTCTAAACTCACAGTCAAATTCTAATCTCCTATATAATACATACGACCTGATATGACAAGAACTGGGAGATGGTCGGAGAGGGGGAATTTGAGGGGAAACAGAACGCTCGATGAAAGTACCCTAGACGCACCCTAACCACATTTTGTGAAACCACAGAAATGACAGGTCATGCATCCCTCCTCGAAGCTGATGGTCTGTCCACATTCCGGACAGGTCTCTCCAAGGAGGCTTTTTTCATAATTGAGGTGGCCTTTGCTCTTGCTATCTTTAAGGTATCTCTTCTCCAAAACTTTGCCAATAGCATCGGGTATGGACAAAACCAATCCATCCTCTTGAAAGACGGGATGCTCTCCTCCAATACCTTTCAATTGGCTCACGATATTCTCCACATGGACACCTGCGCGGAGGGCCAGAGAAACGAGACGACCTATGGCCTCAGTTTTTGCGGTGGTGGACCTCCCCGATTTACCGATGGTAGCAAACACCTCGAATGGCCTCCCATGATGCTCGGTAACGGTGACATAAAGGTTGCCGTACCCCGTGGCCATCTTGGTGGTGAAGCCTTCGAGGGTCTCAGGACGATCTTTTACGTGCTTCAATGAGGTTCCAATCTCTTTAACCTGCTGGTCATAGCTGAGGACCTGATTTTCTTTGCTGCCGTCCCGATATATGGTGACACCCTTACAACCCAGTTCATAAGCCAAGTCATAGACCTTTGAGACATCATCCACGGTAGCATCGTGGGGCAGATTTACCGTCTTTGAAACCGCATTATCCGTATATTTCTGAAAAGCAGCCTGCATCCGGATGTGCCAATCAGGTGTCACGTCATGGGCAGTCACAAAGACCTCTCTCACGTCCTCGGGGATGTCCTGGAGTTCTCGGATACTTCCAGTGCGCGCAACAGTATCCATGAGTTCATGGCTATAAAATCCTCTCTCCTTGGCCACTTCTTCAAAGTATGGGTTGACCTCAAGTAGTTCGTCATTATCCATGACTCGCCTGATGAAGCTGAGGGCAAATAGAGGTTCAATGCCACTGGAACATTCGGCGATGATGCTCAAGGTCCCGGTGGGCGCGATCGTGGTCGTGGTGGCGTTTCTGAAACGACAATTCTCCATCTCTTTGAAAATACTTTGACCATAATTGGGAAACTCCTCCCTCTGCTCCGCCAAATCTCTGGAGGCCTCACGGGCTTCCCTCTGAATAAAGCCCATGATTTCCTCCGCCACTTCAAGGGTCTTTTCGGAATTGTATGGAATCTTCATTTGGTACAGCAGGTCGGCAAAACCCATGACCCCAAGGCCGATCTTACGATTGCTGTGCGCCATTCTCTCAATTTCCGGCAGGGGATACTTGGACATATCTATCACATCATCCAGGAAACGGACAGATAGCCAGACCATCTCTCTGAGTCCATCGTAATCAATGGAGGGTTTTCCGTCATGTTGCACGACGAATTTGGCCAGGTTGATGGAACCCAGGTTGCATGCCTCCATGGGAAGCAGTGGTTGTTCGCCACATGGATTGGTACTCTCGATTTCTCCAAGAGCCGGTGTGGGATTGTCCTGGTTGACTCTGTCAAAAAAGATGACCCCAGGATCCCCATTTTCCCATGCCTGATAAACCAGAGCTTGATAGACCTCGGCCGCATTCAGTTCTCCTGTCTTGTTGTTATCTCTGGGATCATTGAGACTATATGTGCCACCTTCTTTTACAGCCTTCATGAACGTATCTGTTATACCTGCTGAGATATTGAAATTGTTCAGCTCCCTGTTTTCCTTCTTGCAATAGATGAACTCCAAGATGTCTGGATGGTCCACCCGCAGAATAGCCATGTTGGCCCCTCTGCGCGTCCCCCCTTGCTTGACCTGCTCAGTGGCGGTGTTGAAGATTTTCATGAAAGAGATAGGGCCCGAGGCAACGCCCCCCGTGGTACCCACCCTGCTACGCTTGGGCCTCAGGCGGGAAAAGGAGAAGCCTGTGCCTCCACCAGATTTATGGATAAGGGCGGCATTTTTCAAGGCATCAAAGATGCCCTCCATGCTGTCTTCGACGGGAAGAACAAAACAGGCGGCCAATTGCCCCAATCTCCGGCCCGCATTCATCAGGGTGGGGGAATTGGGTAGGAACTTGAATTCGGTCATCATCTTGTAGAAGCGTTCTTCCATCTTTTTCGCTTGAAACGCATCCCCATATCTCTTTTCCGCACTGGCGATGTGTCTTGCAACTCTTCTAAACATCTGGGCAGGGGTTTCCTGAAGTCTGCCTTTGGCATCCTTTCTAAGGTATCTTCTCTCCAGGACAGTCTTGGCATTCTCGGAGAGGGTCAGTTCATCTTTTACAAACATGGACGTGTCCAGCCTGACCGGAGAAGGTTTTGTAAGCCCATATTCCAGCAACTTGGCCTCGATAATCTTCTCAAGGAGGGGGATGGTGATGGTGTGAAGCTCCATTTTATGGATCTCTTCCTGCAGCGCCTTGCTTATGTCCATGGCGCGATCCCCGTCGATCTGGTTCTCCCTTATAAGGAGATCAGAGAAGAGGTGATCATCCCATTTGTAGGACGAAAGATCGAATGTTCCCTGTTCTGTAACAAGAATCTTGTCCCCTCGAGCCATATTCGCCCTCCTGAAAATCTTCCCTGCTTTTGAAATGAATTAAAGGAAGAGGGTTTAGTTAACGCATTTTGATCGGTATTATTCTTGGAGTATGGGTTTGTTAGACCGAGAAAAACGAATAAAGACTGATACTTAGAGCACCCCTTATTTAAAGAAATCGCATGATATATAGATGTATAGATATGTTAGAGCACAACATATAGTATGTCAAACAAAAATTGTCTGGACGCGGCAAACCACCCGGAAAGATTGGGCATTAAGGGGAATTGCCGTCCGGTTGAACGGGTTTGAGATTCAGATGATTTGATGACCCCTGGCCTTTACGGATTTCTCCAGATTTCACTTTTGTATTGCATACTAAAGTGGTATATGATTTTCAGCGGCTTACCAGCGAGAGCTGCGCTCTTTGTCTGAAAAGTCTAAGTATCACTGTATGCTATTCTCTGGGCTATCTCTAAGGAACCACAGGATCAGGTGAGGATCCAGAAGTCATTCATGAAAAAACACAAGGTCAAATTTCTCCCCTACGAAAGAACTGTGGAGATTGAAGAGGGCACCACCATCGCGGAGGCCGCCCAAAGGGGAGACGTCTTTATCAACAACCTTTGCGGGGGGGAAGGGGTCTGTGGCGAATGCCGCGTCCGGGTTCTCAAGGGGGAAGCAAGGGCCAATGAGAATACCTCCGCCTTCTTCTCCCAGCAAGAGCTGGATGAGGGTTTTGTTCTTGCCTGTCAGACAAAGATACGTGGCGATCTAGAGGTGGAAATTCCGCCGGAGTCAAGAATAGAGGAAGAACAGATTATAACGGGTGAATCGGCAGAGGGTGCAGGCAAAGAAGCAGAGACCGTCCCTGCCATATCTCCTGAACGGGCCATTTCCCCTTTTAAGCCCCTTGCGCGGAAGATATATCTTGAGCTTCCTCCTCCTACCCTGGAAGATAACATTACAGACATTGAGAGGGTATCTCGCGAATTGAGGCGAAAGCTTGGATGGCATTCCTATGAGATCTCTCTCAACTGCCTCCAGCATCTTTCTGACACCCTCCGGGATTATGACTGGAAAGTGACCGCTACTGTGGTGAAGGACAAAGGACGCTATCGGATCCAAAAAATCGAACCTCTCAATACCACATCACGCAACTATGGAATGGCCATCGATGTGGGGACTACCACACTTGTGGCACAACTGCTGGATCTCAGAACCGGAAAGGTGATTGACGTGGATGGCACCCACAACATGCAGGCCCAATATGGGGAAGATGTGATATCAAGGATGATTTTCGCTTGTGATAAGGATGGCCTGCATCCCTTGCACGAGGCTGTCATAAAAAACATCAGTAGTCTCATAGAAACATTGACCAATAGAAACCAGATACCCCCGGAAGAGATCAATGCGATTGTGGCTGCGGGAAATACCACCATGAGCCATTTTCTCCTCAACTTGGCCCCCTGCACAATCAGACTGGAACCCTATGTCCCCACCGCTGATATCTACCCACAGATACTCGCCAAAGATATAGGAATACATATCAATCCCTTAGGCATACTGGAGGCCCTGCCCAGCGTGGCCTCCTATGTGGGCGGGGACATCGTAGCGGGCGTCATGTCATGTGGTATTGTGGAGCGTTCTGAAGTGCAGGCATTGATCGATATCGGAACGAATGGTGAGATTGCCATAGGGAATAGTGATTGGCTCGTATGCTGTTCAGCTTCGGCTGGTCCTGCCTTTGAGGGAGGTGGCACCCGGTGTGGTATGCGGGCCACAAGAGGGGCCATAGAAAAGGTGGAGATGCGTGATGGAAGCGTCAAATATGAAACCATAGGCAATGCCAATCCTCAAGGGATATGTGGTTCTGGGCTCATAGACTGCATCTATGAATTGGTGAAGAACGGGATTATCGGAGCAGATGGGAAATTCAACAGAGAGCTAAGGGATCCTAGATTGCGTTCAGAAGATGAGATCCCTCAGTACCTCATCGCAGGGCCAGAGGAGACGGAGACGAGAGATCCCATAGTCATTACTGAATCGGACGTGGACAATTTGATCAAATCAAAAGGGGCGGTTTTTGCTGCCATCAGATCATTGATGAACTACATTGGGCTTGCTATTGACCAACTGGACACCTTCTACGTGGCAGGAGGGTTTGGGAACTATCTGAACATCCCCAAAGCCATTGCTATTGGGCTCCTGCCGGATATGGCGGAAGAAAAAATAAGATTCATGGGCAACAGCTCTCTTACGGGGGCCCGCATGGCGCTTCTCTCCGAGTCCGCCTTTGAAAAATGCGTAAACGTTTCCAGGTCCATGACAAACGTTGAGCTTTCCAACTACCAGCCCTTTATGGACGAATATGTGGCGGCCCTCTTTTTGCCACACACCGATCGCAAGCTGTTCCCCTCTGTAAAATACTAGGGAGGCTGTCGGAAAACGCCCATCTGCTGCGTTACCCTCATCCCTCGTCACTGCGGCGTACTTCTATGTACGCCTCATTCCTCGGGATTTCGGAAGCCTTGCATATGGACATTTTCCATCAGCCTCTCAGAAGCCGGTTTTTCGACAGTCTCAGGGCTTAGTTGCATAATTAAACGCCATCACCGGAGCGTCATTGCGAGCGAAGCGAAGCAATCTCGTTTTTCTAGAAAACAAATTTTTTCAACAGGTTGGGATGAGATTGCCGCGTCGCCTTCGGCTCCTCGCAATGACATTACAGCATCAGTAACTTGTTTGATTAAGTACCAGTGCATCGTACCGTCAATTTCGGTACGATGAGATTGTATCTGAGCATGCATCCAAGTGATACGAATATATGATACATTGCACGAGTATGGTCGCTACGTGACAAGAGGTAGCGTCATTGGATCAAATAGGGTATATTTAATTTTTTAAGAAATGAAGGGATCTCACATGAGCAGTTTAGAGATTAGACAGGCCTTAGAAAGCAGCGAGTTCTTCAAAGGACTGGCGCAGAGCAGTATCGAGCAGATAGCCAGTCTCTGTCAGGTGGAGACGTATGAACCAGGGGGATATATCTTCCGGCAAGGTGATTTCGGTGAGCACCTCTATGTCATTGCAGAGGGCCACATATTCTTGGAGAGGTCCATGGACATGGGGGCGCGCCAGGGAAGTGTGGTCATCGGAATCCTTGGTAAGGGAAGGGTTTTTGGTTGCTGGTCTACACTTCTGGGTGAACCCCACAATCTCATGTCTTCGGCCACCTGTCAAAAACCGACAAAGGTTGTGGCCATAAAGGGATCGGATCTGAGACAGTTGATGCTTGGTAGCACAGAGCTCGGGTTTAGGGTACTGGAGAGACTTTGCTTTTTGCTGCGAGACAGAATCCAGGGTGCATACGGAGCTATGGAGAAGATTTAGGAACCTTTGGTCGTTGTTCCGCTACCCTGTCTTGAGCATCCACCGGTGAAGACCATCAGGCAGAGTACAGAGGGCTACCCTTTTTGCCGGCCGCCTTGATTTCTCGGTGGCGTTCTCTCCTTTTTTGAATCTCCCCATTGTCTTGTTTTCCTCGATCAGCGTCATGCTTATAGCCACATTTGGGAAAACCCGGGGGGGCGTGTGAGTGGAAGGGAATGATCAATGGATGAGAAGTTCGATGCCGAAGAACAACTGATGCTAAAGGATATCGCTTCCTGCCTTGCATCCTTTGGAAAGGAGAGAAGGGATCTCATCCCTATTTTGCAGACGATCCAGGAACGACACGCCTACGTCCATCCTGAAGCCATGAAAATGGTGGCAGAGCATCTGGAACTTGGCGCATGTGAGGTATATGGCGTTGCCACCTTTTATAACCAATTCCGTTTTCATCCCCCTGGCAAGCATCCCATTAAAGTCTGCCTCGGTACGGCCTGCCACGTGAGAGGCGGTGATATTATCCTCGAGAATTTTGAAAGAAAGCTGGAGATCCAGGATGGGGAGACCACCCCTGATAAGGAGTTCAGTCTCGAACGGGTTGCCTGTGTGGGGTGCTGTGCTCTAGCGCCGGTGGCCATTGTTGAAGAAACCGTTCAAGGGCATATGGCCCCCAGCAAGGTGGAAGGGCTTCTCCTGGGTTTCCAGATAGAAAAGGAGAAGCAGGAGCGAGAAAAGAAGAGAGATGAATCTGGCGAATAAGGAAAAGCTTGATCAGAAATTCAGCGTCATGCGTGATGAGGCAGAAAGACGTCGAAAGGCATTCAGTGAGGCTCCGGGCCCCAAAATACACATTGGCATGGCTACGTGTGGCATAGCCTCTGGCGCCATGGAAACAAAAAAGGCATTCGAAGGGGTGCTTGCGGAACGGGACATCGAAGCCCACATCCATACCGTGGGCTGCATCGGGCATTGCTATGCAGAGCCGGTCGTTGTCATAGAAACCCCTGGATTCCCCCCAATTCTGTATCACAAGGTGACACCAGGCAAGGCCAGGATGTTGGTAAAATCCTTCTTAGAAGATGGTGACCCCCTGTTTGAGCACCTCCTGGGTGCCACACAGGAGAATGAACTCATCCCCTGGGTCATGGACTTCCCGCGATTCAACCGAGAAGAGCGCGTGGTTATGGAGAAATGCGGACGCATTGATCCGGAAGATATCTATGATTACATCGCGGAGGACGGATACGCCGCCCTTGTGAAGGCGCTTCAACGGGCACCCGGTGATATCATCAGAGAGGTTGAAGACTCTGGTCTTCGGGGCAGAGGCGGTGCGGGCTTCCTCACGGGCAGGAAATGGGCATTGGCAAAGCGTGCCGAAGGAGAGGAAAAGATCGTCATCTGCAATGCGGATGAAGGGGATCCCGGTGCCTACATGGACCGCACGATCTTGGAGAGCAATCCCCATCAGATCCTTGAAGGCATGGCCATATGTGCATACGCCGTTGGCGCTCAAAAGGGCATTGTCTACGTGAGGGCGGAATACCCGCTCGCTGTGAAAATAGTCCTTGAGGCCGTGGAGCAGGCAAAGGAACTTGGGCTCCTGGGCAGAGGCATTCTGGGCAGTCCATTCGATTTGGAGATCGACGTATTCCAAGGGTCTGGGGCCTTTGTCTGTGGAGAGGAAACGGCTCTCATCCAATCCATCGAAGGGAAAAGGGGTATGCCTCAGTATCGCCCTCCCTATCCGGTCCAAAAAGGCCTCTGGGGTCAACCCACTGTGGTGAACAATGTGAAGACCCTCGCCTCCATACCAGCGGTTATAAGCCGTGGTGCAGCCTGGTATAGGGGGATAGGAACAGAGAAGAGTCCGGGGACCGCCATCTTCTCTGTGGTAGGAGATGTTGTTCATGCAGGTCTGGTGGAAATACCGATGGGTATCCGGCTGGGAAGCCTTATTCTTGATATCTGTGGCGGGATTCCCAACAGAAAAAAATTCAAGGCCGTGCAGATCGGAGGGCCCTCTGGGGGGTGCCTGCCTCAAGACTTCTTAGAGACCCCAGTGGACTTTGACTCTTTGACCGAAGCAGGAGCCATGATGGGGTCTGGCGGCATGGTGGTTATGGATGAGGATACCTGCATGGTGGACGTGGCTCGTTATTTCCTGGATTTCACCCAGAGAGAATCCTGTGGGAAATGCACCTTTTGCAGAATCGGGACCCATCATCTGCTCAATATACTGAAGCGTATAACAAAGGGAGAGGGCCGTGAAGGTGACCTGGAACAACTGGAAGCGTTGAGCCAGGATCTAAGAAATGGTTCCCTCTGTGGTTTAGGTCGGACCGCATCTAATCCTGTCCTCACATCCCTGCAGTATTTCAGGGATGAGTATGAGGCGCATATCAAGGAAAAAAGATGTCCTGCTTGCATGTGCCGAGAGTTGACCGCCTACTACATTGATTTGGACAAATGTGCACGCGGTTGCGACGCTTGTGTTGGGAGCTGCCCTGTTGAGGCCATCTTTACCACCAGAGATCGAAAAAAAGGGGTGGACCAGAAACTCTGCGTAAAATGTGGCGAGTGCATGGTCGCTTGCCCTCCAGAATATGATGCTGTCAGGAGGGTATCCCCTCCTGAATTGGCTCCCATTGTTGAGCGCCCAGCTGAGGATTGATGATTGGATATTGACGATTGACAATTCTCCTTTTTTCAATCGAAAATCTTCAATCTAAAATCATCAATTTCCTAATATGGACTTGGGTTATGGTTAAGATCATAGTGGATGACAGGGAAATTGAAGCGAAAGAAGGGACGACGCTTCTCCAGGCCTGCCTTGAAAACGACATATATATTCCCAACCTCTGCTATTTGGAAGAGATGGAGCATCCTCCCGCTTCCTGTAGGATGTGCCTGGTGGAGATTGAAGGAGAGGGGGGACCGGTAGCTTCCTGCACTGTTCAGGTCGGGGATGGGATGGTCGTCAAAACTGACACCCCCGTTGTGCGAAGATTGCAACGCTCAGCCCTCCGACTTCTTCTGTCAGTGCATGATGTGGACTGTGTACACTGTCCCGCCAATAAGAAATGCGAATTGCAACGAATGGCGAAGTTCTTAAAGGTGAGTCTAAAACCGAAGGGTTTGGAGCACTTCCTAAAGGAACCTGAAATATACGAAGAGCACCCCGTTTTGAACTACTATCCCAACCGATGCGTTCTGTGTGGCAAATGTGTTTTTGTGGGTCAAAAAGGGCATGGGAAACCTTTCTTGACCTTTGCCAAGCGGGGCTTTGACACGGTCATCAGTTTTCATGGCGAGGAGGATTCCCCGCGGCTCACCGATGAGACGTACATGGCCTGTGTGGAGGTCTGTCCGGTTGGTGCCATTACGCTAAAAGAGAAGGATGCCCATGCCTCTGATGTGAAAGAGAAATCTTAAGGTGTCCCTTTCTATTATAAGAATTGGATCTTATAGCAATGCCTTCTTTAATTCTTAATGGTCGGGAGTTTGATAGCAGCCTTTCCGGGGCTGAAACAGAGGAGAAGACTGGTAAGCTGAAGGGCTCCGTTTTAGTGGACGGGCATGTGGACCTCACCTATTACCTGATGAACCTCTCTGAAGACCTGCCATTGAGTGCCCTAGAGGATGGACCGTTTACTCTGAATAAGATCAGGGAAGTGGGACTTAGACTTTTTTCCAGTGCCCTATACTGCCAGGATGAATTCAATGGGGAAGGGGCCGTTAGGCACCTAAAGGAGATCCTCAATTTCACTCTCGATCATTTTGACGAAGTCCTAATCGTGAAAGGACGCACCGATCTGGCAAGCATCCAAGAAGATCCTGAAATGGTAGGGACCCTTTTTCTTCTTGAAAACGCCGATGCCTTGGTGGGAAATCTCTCCTTTGTTGAGGAGATGATAGCGGCTGGGGTTCGGATCGTCGGATTGACCCATAGGGGGAGAAACCGCATAGGTGATGGTGACGGGGTCTTGGTTCCCGGAGGATTTTCTCCTGAAGGCATGGAGGTGATCGGGGTGCTCGATGATCTCGGTCTCCTCATAGACGTCGCTCATCTTCATCCCAAATGTTTCTGGAAGCTCTTGGATATGTTCGACGGCCCCATCGTTTCATCCCACACGGGTATAAGGACGGTCTGCGATATCCAGAGAAATATTGATATGCAGCAGGCAGAGGAGATCATCGGAAGGGGTGGGCTCGTGGGAGTAACCTTCAATCCCGAAATGCTCACACCAGGGGGACGGGCCAATCTCGAGCATGTATTTATTCATATAGATGTTCTGGTCCAGAAGTTTGGGCCTGAAGGTGTGGGCATAGGCTCTGACTTCTGCGGCTTTGACCAGGTTGCGGAGGGCCTAGAGGACGTTACCAAGATACCGCAGCTTGCGGAGATGATGCTGGAACATGGCTACGGGGAGGGGGCCGTGGAAAAGATCATGGGCCGGAACTGGTTGCGTCTATATGAGAACCTTTTCTAGGTCAAGGGTGCCAAGAGGCTGTCTTCGATGACCGATATTTGAGCAGCTATTCACTCTGCGCTTTCTTGTTCGCCGGTGTCCCTCTTTATCTTTCGGATCACGACTTTTTGCACCTTCTCCCTCAACATACTGTAGTACCTTTCCTTTTGGTCCCATATGACGACGCCTGTACTAATTCCATCCACTTCATCTAGAACCATGCTTCCATGTTTGTCTGTACTATAGTCTTCGCAGATGAAAAGGTTGGTGTCCTCAATGTCGTCTAAGAGTAAGGTGAACAAGGCTGCATAACTTGGGCGCGTATGATCAGCAAAACTGATCAAAATATCATTCTTGCTGCTTAAAACGACGAGGGCGTAATCTGTTCGTAAGTAAAATTCGTTTTTGTAAAATTGTCCTTGTGAGTAGGCGGTCTTTCCCTTGTAGAACCGTTCGAACACGGCCTCAATTTCCGTGGCCATCTTTTTTCGCTCTTCGCTCACATCAGGCGTCTCGATGGTATCTTCCATGTCTATTTCCTTCCTATTACAGTTAAGTCACAGGTTCAAACGCTTCTCTAGAAGGACAACCATGCAAAGAGGATCACTCATGAAACGACAAAGAGCCCTCTAAGTCAAGAATAATCATTCTTCCCTGATCCACCATATAGGCATCATCTCCCCGGCGAGACGGGATTTCGCGGGGCTCAACTAGCATCTAATACCTCGCTGGTGATCAGGATTACTCCACAACCTGCTGATTTCACTTTTGACACCTAAATTAGACGGTGGATTCGCGTTCTTCAGACCGGTATCCAAACTGACAACGAATGTTATGGTACTTCCTGTGAGTCCATTGCCGCTTATTATTGACATCACTTTGCTTAGTTGTTACTAAATTTCTTATTAGCCCGGTGAAGTTATATTCCGTTTTGCTCATCTATCTGACCTGCCGAGGCAGACCAATCACTTCCCAAAGAGAGAGAAGTCGAAGCCGCGACCATGAATGAGGGAAAAATCGTCGAGTATATTGATCAGGGACGCTTCATCTGCACCCTATGCCTGCAGGATAAAGGGAATAGGCTACACCTGTTGACCCCTTTCAACCGCGAGTTAAACCTCTCCCCAAAGAGGGCCCTTCTCATTTCAAATGCCTCCATGGATACCCAGGGTCCGAGGGAAGAGGTATTAAGCAGGTTGAAGCAAACGGAGGCAGTGAGAAGGAGACTCAAGGGAGAGGTTCAGGTCAAGGAACTCTGGGAATTGGTGAGAGAAGAGGAGCAGAGTTTTGACTATGAATATCTTGCCCAGCTCTGCTTCGGGGAGATGGTGACCGACGATCACATCTCCGCGTTGGTGAGAGCCCTGTTCGAAGATAGCCTCTATTTCAAAATGAAGGATGGTTGCTTTCTCCCCAATTCTGAAGAAATGGTTGAGCAAATAATCAAACAGAAAAAGGAGGAGGCTCGAAGGGAGGAAAGACTTAGGGAGGGAAGCGCCTGGCTCATAGAGATCTTACAAAACCGAGTGGTCCACGACCCTTCATGCAAAGACGAGATTATCGACCTCCTTGTGGAACTGGCACTGTACGGCAATGAGGCCCCAAACTTCAAATACGCCAAGGCGCTGCTCTTGAGAACAGGGATATCAGATATTCAGCGGGTCAGAAATTTGCTGGTAAAACTTGGGGTATGGGAAGAGGATGAAAACCTTGACCTCCATCGACTTGATATTAGGACTTCTTTCAGCCAAGAGGTGTTAGAGTTGTCCGATGAACTGGACAGGGTGGCGTTTGAAGACTCCAAGTGCGAGGACTTGAGACATCTCGATACCTTTACCATCGATGGTCCCCTCACGAGAGACTTTGATGATGCATTGAGCATAGAAATTACATCCGATTCCATTTTCCTTGGCATACATATCAGCGATGTGGCCCACGTCATCTCCCCCGATAGTCTCCTCGACGGAGAGGCATCACAGAGGGGCTCTTCCTTATATCTCTCTCGCCGCCATATTCCCATGATGCCCCAAAATCTATCTCAGGATACCTTGAGCTTAAGAGAGGGCTGTGACCGACATGCAGTCTCCCTAATTTCTCGTTTAGACAAGAGCGGCAATCTTCTTGACTACCGATTCGCGCTCAGCCTTGTAAATGTTAAGCGACAGTTAACCTATGATCAGGTCAATGAAATCTATATGAAGGAGCGCTTGCTGGAAGAGGCACATCAACTTAGCCAATTCATGCGTCAAAAGCGAATCGACCAGGGCTCCCTGACCCTTTCGCTCCCTGAGATTTACGTGAGATTCTATCCCGATTCCTCTCTCTATTTAGAAATGGTGGAACAGAATACGCCCTCCCGGATGATGGTGGCCGAATTTATGATTTTTTATAACTGGCTGGCAGCCAGGTTCTGCAGGGATAATGAAATCCCTGTCCTTTATAGAGGCCAGGAAGGACCGAGTGAGAGGTTGTCTATGAATGAGGCAGGTTATGTCTATTTTGTTTTTAAGCAGCGGCGTAAGCTTAATCCACTCATGATTGATACGGAACCCAGATGCCACACTGGGTTGGGGTTGGATGTGTATACAAACGCAAGTTCACCCATAAGACGATATCTGGATCTCGTGGTTCAGCGTCAGATTAGGGGTTATCTGATAGACGGTTCTCCCATTTATGATAAGGAAGAGCTGGAAAATATCAGGATCTCTGTAGGGCCCATATTGAGGGATCTTGAAAGGGTGAAACGGAACCGCATCCGATACTGGATCCAGAAATACCTGCTCCAGCATATTGGCGAGAAGTTCTCTGCCCTGGTTCTCGATGTTCTGCGGGGCAGGTGCCGAATCCTTCTCACCGACTTTTTGCTCGTGGCGGAAATGAAACGAGATGATGGCCAGGACTTCTTTGAGGGGCAGCAGATCATGGTAACGGTCAAGAGGTCTGATCCATGGAATGACCTGCTGAGCTTGGAATATGCAGGGCAGTAAGTGGACGGACAACCAACATCTAATTCATATTGATAAATACTCTGCCCAGGAAAAGGGGACCTTTACTCACCTTTGCCTGATGCTTCAGGTAAGCTGAAGCGCCACACAACTCCTTTAAATCTCTGATCTCTCCGGGTTTGATCTTATGACCATTGATGCTCAAGTGAATGTCTCTCTTGTTGTAAAGGTTTGTCTGTACCTCCTGCAGACATATTTTGTCCTTCTTTGATAAAGAGACAGCATCCCCTGGTCTTAGATAGACGTGCTTGTGATTGTTTATTTTCAAGATCAGGTAATCCATCCGCGGCGGGGTAAACCTGATTACCATCCGACCGATGACGTTATCTCCCTTAGAGGCGATGATATTGTAGAATTGCCCTTTCTTGTGCAGGGAATACCGTTTGATAAGGTCTGCTCCCGTATCGATGACATACCCCCTATCCTCTCCCGTATTGTTCTTCCAGTCTCCAACAAATCCTTTAAAGTTGACCGTGATCCCCGATTCGCCAGGGAAGGATGGGAGAATGTCCACAATTTTCAATTTGTCACCCTTGACCAGATCAAGCGTCTCTCCATCAGATATAAGAATTCGGTGACCTTTTGTTTCAACCACAAAATAGTCTAACTTCGTACGCCTGCTTTTTAACTTTTCTTCCCCGAGTCTCTTCTTGGAGATTCTTAAGGGGATCTCGGCAAAAATGTGGTTATCCTTTCTTACGATGATGCTCGTATTCCTGAAAATCACAAATTCTCGTCTATAATCGTTCAGGTCTCCGTATCCAAGAATATCTAGACTCAGCCCCCTCTCATAATTGGATTCAATGTGGGACACATGAATGGCGTCTCCTGCCTGCAGTTCCAGGGTTTGATTCTCTTTTATGACTATCGGAATTTGGCCATTAATGGCAACAACCAAATATTTCAGGAGCGGTGGATCCAGGACGAAGCTGGGTGACTCAGGGATAATGCCGAAAAGGCCCTTAAACGCATTAATAACAAGATTGTGGTACCGGACCTTCAGATCAATGGAGGGTAAAAACTTTGAGGTTTCTACACCAAAGGCAGGAATGTGATGTTCCGTGAGCGCATAGTAGGTGGCAGATTTTCGCTGTACACTATGATGGCTGTCTTTAGCACCCGTCTTGGTGTTCATGAAGTGGAATTTGTGCAGTTCATTCTTGATGTGGGGATTGACTTCGCGAAGGACCTTTTGGGCCATTTCTTTCAATTTGATCACTCTGTTGGTCCCGGGAACCCTGTATTCATTGGTATCCGCAATAATGGACTGGCCAAAGCGCATGGGATTACGCCACTTGTTTACGTATTTGGGATAGTAATATCCCGCTCCATCGTGCAGATTTAAGAGGTAATCGCTTTCACTGATCAGTTTTTTTAATATGGTAACTATCTTGTCTTCTGTGCTGGTGGCCGTGTCCCCATTGGTAAACTTCCTGTTCATGTCCCCATGGGGTCCCCTTTGATTCAAAATGATAGAATAGAAATTGGCCCGCGGTACCACAACAAGATTCCCTTTGGCGAGACTCATGTCCGCATAAAGATCCGCCGACAGGAACCCTCCTGGCTCGTTCCCCTGTATACCGCCTATTAGCATTAAGGTTTTCCCTGGCTGTTTTCCATATATTTTGTATACGTTCAGTTCATAGGCGGTGTTGGGAAAATAGACGATACGCTCTTTCTTAGAAAATCCCGGGGTGGGAAAGGTGAGAAAAACGGACAGAGTGATGCAGAAGGAGAGGAAAAAAATCCTTGTAATGGGTTTGGGATCAGGATACATGGCTCACCTCAAATTCCCTTTCCAGGATGAGCAGCCCCGACTGATCATATACGAGGACCTTGAGGGCTGTTGGCGTTTCGGAATTGGGTGTCAAATAAAATCTACCCTGGACCGGTTTAAATCTCTGGATGAGAAAAAGCTGTCCTCGCCGAAAATTTACCGGAATCCCTTCCTCCAGCTGTACTCTAGGAAATGTCCATTCAGGAGGCGGGTTGGGATCCGTGCCCATGGCGATCAAATGGATATAGCCACCCACAGCTGTTTCTCCCGGATTCCTATTGACCAACTTGAACTCCACGCTCATCCTGGCGCCTTCTTTCTGGATGATCATATCTTTGATATCCACCGCCCCTATGGGTTTCATTTCTTCTTCGCTATCTACAGCCACGCTCTCCGCATCACTTATGACAGTTTCTTCCCGTATAATTCCAATCTTACGGGTAGCACTCTTCTCCTTTGTATGCTCATCCTTGCGGGTAGCACTCTTCTCCTTCTGTGGCTCTTCCAGGTGACGTATGTAATCCTCAAGCAAGGTCACATGTTGTCGGAACCTGCGAAGGTTTTTTTGTCCTTTGATGACCTCCTTTTCAAGTTGTTCTATCTTTGTTGACTGCGTCCTGTTTGCACGGTACAGCCCGATGTAGTTGTTAATGATGTAAACAGAGAAGGAAATGTAAAGGATAAAGAAGAGGGTGGCCCAAAAAACGATGTGCGGAGAGATCTTGAAGGAGCGCACGCGTCCCAAACTCCTCATGATCATGATCGTGAGGCGGTCCTCATCGCCAGATTTCTTTTTTACTGGCGGGATTTCCGACTCAGTCGCTGCCATGTCTCTTCCTTGATCTTCCAATGTTCACCCCTTTTAACAAGGAGAAGATTTTTAAGACCGAAATCAAGGTATTCATCGGCCAGATAATTCTGTTTGAAGCTGACCTTAGCCGTTTGATTGGAGACTTGTACGATGCTCAAGCCCATAACGTCTACTTTTACCGATTGGTATTTTAGATTCAATCTCTGCCTGTGTTTTTTCCAGGCCTCTAGGTCCATCCCCCGGGATCGAAACCTTGCGTCATAGCACAGCATATACGTCTGCAGGTCTTTCTCTTGCCAGGCCTTTTTCCAAGAAAAAATAAATCTTTTTATATCTTCTAAACTGGAACCGTATGGCTTCTTCGGTGCAAACCGCCTCACCTTTTCTTTCTGGAAGAATTCACCGACAATTTTCCATTCCGTGCTGTTTTGTTGCAGGTAGAGCCTTTTTTCACCCTTACTCTCAAGCCTCTCGGTGCTATATCTTTGGCCAAATTTGGCCATAACAATGCCATCATTTTTCAGAAGCCTGAGGTTCTCGATTTCCACAGTTATCTCATTGTATTTGTTCGCCACAAGGGTCTTGTATTTTTTCCACTGCTCCCGATTTTTTCCATCGGAAGTGAAACGAGGGCTATAGAATGACATATATTGGTCGATCTCTTTCCTTTCCCAAGCCCTTCTCCAGTCTTCGATGACCTTCAACAGTTGTTTTTTCTCTTTTTCCTGTGCATCCGGACTGACCATTTCGATTCGGGAGTTGATAACGACGGGGGTATCATTTAGTTGTATGTAGGTGGCCAATTCATCTATGTTGTGGTTGTCAAGGGCTATGCAACCATTCGTGTCCTTAGGCTTTAATGGCTTATCAAGCCCGTGAAACCAGATGCCGTATCCATCCCTCCCTTTCTTCTTATCCATGGGATTGGGATAATCGATGGGAAAGGCCCTTGTCCCATATCTGGGAGCGAGCTCGTTTTTCTTGTAACAGTCGGTAAAAAAATATACGCCTTCAGGTGTTTTCTTGTCATTTTTTGTCGATTTTGGCCCATTATTTTCCCCCGTAGAGGCATTGAACACCTTTACAGGAGCAAAGAGGTTGTCCCATCGATATAAGAATACTTTTTGTGCAGACTTATCCACAAGAATCGCGTAGTCGGAGTCCTCTTCTGGCCAGTATAACAAAGAGGCGGGGACAAGCTTCTGCTCTTTTTTCGATGGTTTCCCAGGCTTGGCCATGGAGGGGTTTGTCCACTGCAAGATGAGAAGAAGAATGAGGACCAAAAACTTGAAATCGCGTTGAACTCTGGATAAAGAAAAAATCTTTTTCACCGTTTACACCTCTTCGTACAAGCCCCTTATTTTAAGGCTGATGAGAACAAGCCTCATCGAGCTTCCTATGTAAACACCCTTTCGAAGATGTCCTCCACATGTTTAAGGTGGTAATCAATATTGAATATCTCTTCCAACTCGTCTTCGGTGAGATGACCTCTTATCTCATCGTCTTCCAGGAGAAGCGTCTTGAAATCCCTATCCGTATCCCAGACCTTTAGGGCATTTCGTTGAACCATCTCATAGGCCGTCTCCCGCTTCAGCCCCAGAGCGGCCAGCCGAATGAGGATTTGCTGGGAGAATATAAGTCCCCTCAACCTATTCAGGTTTTCAAGCATTCGGTCGGGATAGACCACCAGATTTTTTATGATCCGGGTGAGACGATGAAGCATGTAATCTATGAGAATGGTGCTATCGGGTCCAATAACCCTTTCCACCGAGGAATGGCTAATATCCCTTTCATGCCAGAGAGCCATATTTTCCATAGCAGCCAGCGAATTGCTTCGGACGAGGCGGGCGAGACCTGAGATATTCTCAGATCCAATGGGGTTTTTTTTGTGGGGCATGGCTGATGAGCCCTTCTGTCCCTTTTCAAATGACTCTTCCGCCTCAAGGACCTCCGTTCTCTGCAGATGACGAATCTCGACGGCGATCTTCTCCAGGGTCCCGGCAAGAATGGCCAGGGCTGTGAAATACTGGGCGTGACGGTCACGCTGAGTAATCTGAGTGGATATTTCTGCGGGTTTAAGACCGAGCTTCTTACAGACATAGGCCTCAATCTTTGGGGAAACATTGGCAAAGGTCCCCACAGCCCCTGAAAGTTTTCCACAGCTAATGACTTCAAGGGCCCCTTTAAGCCTCTCGAGATTCCGTTTCACCTCCGCGTACCAGACGGCCAGCTTGAGTCCAAATGTTATGGGTTCAGCGTGAATGCCGTGGGAACGCCCGATCATGATGGTGTATTTGTGTTCCTGGGCCCTCGCTTTAATAACCTCCATGAATTCCTCTGCATCGCGGATAATTAGGATCATGGCTTCCTTGAGCAGGAGGGCGAAGCTGGTATCCAGGATGTCTGAAGAGGTGAGTCCAAGGTGGATATACCGTGAGTCCGGGCCCACATACTCTGCCACGTTGGTGAGAAAGGCGATCACATCATGCTTGGTCACCTCCTCGATTTCCAGAATCCGGTCCACCGAGAAGCTCGCCCTTCTCTTGATCGTGCTGAGGGCCTCCTTGGGGATCAGACCCTCCTCTGCCATGGCCTCACAGGCCAAGAGTTCCACCTGAAGCCATTTGGAAAAGCGATTCTTGTCTTCCCAGATGTGCCCCATTTCAGGGCGTGTATATCGGGCAATCATATTATGGCCCTTACATCATGGACTGCATGACAGGTTGTAAGCAATTATAGCTCGCACTCACCTCTCTTGGCTAAGAGAAGAGAAGGGAAAGAGAAAATGACCTGAAACTTCCAAATATACAGAATTATATATAAATGATGATAAATTATCTACACAAAATAATAAATTTCAAGAAAAAATTTGCCCTAATGCATCAAAATCCAAGCAAAATCTGGTTTTTCAGGGATCGGGACTCCCCGGCCGCTATTACCCTTATGGCGGGCCGACCTTTGACCGGACATTTGAATTCACATATACCACATCCCACACATTTCTTCAGATCCACATAGGGCAATTGAACAGATAGGGGTTTCCCATCGGGTCCTGGCACAATTTCCTTGCGGAGATAGATAGCCTTTGGAGAGGTGGGGCAGTGTTCGTGACAGACAATACAGGGCGCATTCCCTGACCAGGGGAGACACCTCCCCCTATCCACGTAAGCTGAGCCAATAATGATGGGCCGTTCAATCTTCTCTTTGACGGAGATCTCCTTGATGGCACCCGTGGGGCAGACACTTCCACACAGGGTACAGGTGTATTCACAATATCCCAGGATCATTATGAGATGGGGCGTCCAAAATCCAGCCATTCCCGCCTCCGCAAGGGTGGGATTGATCACATTTGTAGGACAGACCTTCATGCAGAGCCCGCATCTTTGGCAAAGCCTGAGAAAATCCCTTTCGGGCAAAGAGCCGGGCGGCCTGATCAACCGGGGGTCTGAGACCTTGTGCACCTGTCCGTCCAGTCTTCCCAACAGGGGCAGGGAAATACCAGCCGCCAGTCCACCGAGCACCGCGCGCCGTCCCATATCCGGTCTTTTGTTCAACTGGCGTGACCATCTCAATTTAAAGGAGAGGGCATCTTCAGGGCAGACATTGAAGCAATTGAAGCAGACAATGCACTCGGCGTTCTCCCAATCCTGCCCCGGTATGGGCGAGGCGGCTCCCTGGCAACTCTTGGTGCAGAGTTTGCAGTCGGTGCACTTCTCATGATCTTTTTCCAGCCGCAGAATGCTCACCCTGGCACATAGGCCTAACAAAGCCCCAAGAGGACACAAAGTGCGGCACCAGAAACGGGGTCTGATCCGGTTGAGGAACAGAATGATGAGAAAGATCAGTCCCATGAACCAGGCCGTTTTATAGGCTGGATAACCGTAGCCAAAGACCGGAGAGACCAAAACCTCGGCTGTGTAACTCAAGCGGTTCAAGATTTTGATGTCGCTACTGGCCATGGCATCGAAGAGCTCCTTCAGGCCCACCCCCAGGCCGGGAAAGATGGCCAGAGCGAGGGAACGAAAGAGCAGGGATATGGGGTCCATGAGACCGACTAGATTGAGGCCGATGATGGCAGCCAGTATCAGGGTGATGAGCAGGAAGTACTTCACTTTTTGGCTGGGTGTCTTCTGGTTCGCCCTCACCATGCGGTCCCCTTTGAGGGCAGGCTTCATCCAGCTCACCGCGTGATGGATCGTTCCCAAAGGACAGATGAAACCACAGAAGATCCTACCTAGGAAAAGCGTCAAGAGCAGTAAGCCGATCGCCCACCAGAATCCTTTGATCAGCTGATGTCCGGAAAGCAGGGAGGAGAGCCAGACGAGGGGATCCAGTTGAAAAAAGAACTTTACTGGCCAGCCAATTCTGAGGTCCACCTCGGCAGAGAGGACCGCGGAATATTTCAGGTAGATATCCTGGGGAAGACGGCTTTCTATCAGGAGAAGAAAGAAGAGTAGCAGAAAAAAGGTTTGACTGATTCTTCTTATCCAGACCAGATGTTTTGCCTTCAAAGGACCACCTTTTTCTGATCCAGTTGCTGAAGGTCATAGGTGCCGAGATTATGCTTTTGCGCCAGCCGGATAAAACCTATCTGCTCTGGGCGACGGTCGAAGAGCCTGGCAGCCAGGGCATCCGCAGCAACCGGGTCGTCGCTCAAGATTAAGGTATTTTTCACTGCAACATCAGAGAGACTTCCACCGGACGGGCCGTTCTTTGTCATGATCCTGGTGGCATCGATCAAGGTCACCGCGGGTTTAAAGAACAGGGCCAGATCCACAATCGTCTGGTGAATATCCTGGTGAAGTGCGTTTCTTCTGCCACCCACAGCCCCTATCCAATTTTTCATGCCCAGGGTCAGGGTGCTCAAGACATGGTCCTTTGCCACCGGCAGATTGATGATCTTGTCAGCCTCCACCAAAGGAACAAAGACGGGCCAAACATCCAGACGGTGACCACGAATTTTCATCCTCTTCATGAGGGAGGATCTGGGGTAGACAAGGTCCGCGTTTGTCTTTTTAGCCACCATTCCTGCCCCGGTAATGGCAAAACAACGCCTTGCATCATGGATGGTATTGTCAGCTATTCTCACCTTTTTGGCCCCAGCATTATAGCAGAGCTCAATCACGCTTTCCAAGACCTCCGGATTGGTGGTCGCGGCCAGGTTAGGCCCCCTGGCCCAGGAGATATTGGGCTTGATCACCACCACATCCCCTCTTGAAATAAAACGGGTGATGCCTCCTGCGGCCTCAAAAACCTTTTCAATCAATTCTTTGACGGCGTATCCTTCGGTTTGCCCCAGACCTTCAATGATAAATTTTTTCTTTTCACTCTTGGCCCAGACGGATCTATGAGCGCTGAGAGGCCATCCACTCAAAGCAGAAACGGCCACAGTCCCGGATACCTGGAGCAACTTTTTCAGACTGCCTCTTCTGGTCATAGGTTGATTCATATTCATCACAAAATAACCTCTTTTCTCCACCTTCCTTTTTTCCGCTTCCGTCGTAAATTAATACCACTATAGTAGGAAATAACCCCAATATCAAATGATTTCGTCAACAAGGCCTATTTGTGTTTGTTCTGGTCTGTAATGCCCCAAGTGGTTGATTTGAAGTCTGGATAACCTTTTTTTTTGACACTGAAAAACCTTTCCCTTATATTGCCACACACATGGAGTATTGGAGTAATGGAGCGATGGATTTCGATGAATTGAGAGAGCTTTCTCGTTCTGGTAACCAATACTCCAATACTCCAACACTCCATTACTCCGACGGGGGCTAGGCCCCTGTCATCTTAGTGAGGTTTTGACTTGGCGAGTAAACTTATTTGGATAGATCTTGAAATGACCGGACTGGATGCTGAAAAGCACTTCATCCTTGAGATCGCTAGCGTTGTCACGGACGATAGGCTGGAGATTGTGGCGGAGGGTCCCAACATCGCCATAAACTATCCGAAGCAGGTCTTCAAGACCATGGAGGAATGGAGCCGGACCCATCACAAAAAGTCTGGCCTGTCAGATCGTGCAAAAGCCTCACCCCACGACTGCTATAGCGCTGAACATGAGACGCTGGAATTTCTCTCTATGCACTGCAAACAGGGGAAATCTCCCCTTTGCGGAAACTCCGTTTGGCAGGACCGCCGATTCTTAATCAAACACATGCCCCGCCTCGAAGCGTTTCTCCACTATAGGAACATTGATGTGAGCTCCATCAAAGAGCTGGTCAGAAGGTGGTATCCCTCACTCGCCTCCTATCCGAAGCAAAAAACCCACTTGGCCCTGAACGACATTAGGGAATCCATTAACGAGCTAAAATATTACCGGGAGAAGATATTCCTGGCCCAAAAATGAAGCTCCCCGCAGCCCCGAAAGCGGGATTTCCGCTTTTCTTCGACAAGCTGCGGGGTATAAGAGCGGAATTGCGCCGAAGCCAACCCGCCTTTCCATCCTCCGTAGCAGGCTACTGCGGAGGACGGGCGCGCTAAAGCGCTTCGGCGCGGTTCGCCCCACCAGTCATCCCTGCAGTTTACTGCAGGGAATTCTGGCGAAGGCGAATAAAGGACGGCCAAAAGGCCGTCCTTCAGGAATGGAATGCTTCAACGAGAGCTTTGAGCAAGAACAGAATAGCGCTTCAACACGAGATTTCGAGGTTCAGCATTCCAAACTCCACATTTCCAATTCCGCACGCTCTGCCCACCGGTCGCTTTCGCTCTGGGCTAAGGCAGGCGGGCACATGCCGCATTCGCAATTCAGAATCTACCACCCCCACGTGAGGTACTTGTGTATAGAATCAGAGGCCAATCGACCTGCGCCCATGGCCAGGATCACCGTGGCCTGCCCCGAGACGATATCTCCACCGGCCCAGACGCCCTTTTTGGTGGTCTTGCCTGTTTCCAGATCGGCTACGATGTACCCCCATTTGTTCAGCTCAAGACCTTCAGTGGTCTGGGGCAACAAGGGATTGGCCCCTGCACCCACAGCGATGACAGCCAGATCGCACTCCAATTGGAACTCCGAGCCTTCAACGGGGACGGGTCGGCGCCTGCCCGATTCATCGGGTTCGCCCAATTCCATTTGGAGGCACTCTACCCCGGTGACGCGACCCTTGTCATCTCCCAGGAATTTTGTGGGTGCCGTGAGCAGGAAGAATTCTATCCCTTCTTCTTCGGCGTGATGAATCTCATCCACTCGGGCGGGCATCTCTTGCCTGGAACGGCGATAGACGATCCGAACCCGATCCGCACCGAGACGCATGGCCGTCCGTGCAGAATCCATGGCCACATTCCCAGCACCAAAAACGACCACGTCCTTGCCTAGTGCAATGGGGGTGTCGTAGTCTGGAAACAGGTAGGCCTTCATGAGATTGGCCCTGGTGAGATATTCATTGGCTGAGTAAATACCGATAAGGTTTTCTCCTGGAATGTTCAGAAAACGGGGAAGACCTGCGCCCACGCCAATGTAAACAGCATCATAGCCCTCTTCGAAGAGTTCCTCCACGGATACGGTCCTGCCCACCACCACATTACATTCCACTTTTACGCCCAGTCGTTCCAGATAGTTTACCTCAGAATAGACGATTTCCTTGGGAAGCCTGAACTCGGGAATGCCGTATACGAGGACACCGCCCGGCTTATGAAAGGCTTCGAACACAGTCACGTCATGACCCTTAAGGATAAGATCCCCGGCAACCGTCAAACCGGATGGACCAGAACCGACCACGGCCACCTTCTTCCCCGTAGGCTCAGCCTTGGGAGGCAGGTCTCCTTTCCCAAATTCCCGTTCAAGATCTGCAGCAAAGCGCTCCAAGTTACCGATGGCTACCGGAGCTCCCTTCTTGCCGAGGATGCACAAACCCTCGCACTGGATCTCCTGAGGACAGACCCTGCCGCAGACAGCAGGAAGGGCATTTCTTTCCCATATCTTCCGGATGGCCTTGGTAAATTCCCCCTCCTTGATAAGTTTGATAAAAGCGGGGATGTCAATAGCCACTGGGCATCCCTCCAGGCAGGAGGGTTTTTTGCATTGTAGACACCGTTCCGCCTCTTTCACGGCAAGTTCTGAAGGTAGTCCAAGCGGGACTTCATCAAAATTTCTCTTTCGGACCTCGGGTTTCTGCTCAGGCATAGGCTGCCTGGGTATTTTCTCCTTCTTCTTTGCCTTTTCTTCCGCCATGAGAAATCCCCCACAAATCAGTCTCTGGTCAACATGCTCAGGATTCTGCGGGCCATTTGGTAAGGGCCTTACTGAGCGAGCTGGCACTCGTGCAAATACTTCTCGTAAGCGCGTTGCTCCTCTTGTTTATAGGCATCGAGTCGTTGCCCCAGCTCGTCAAAGTCCACCAGGTGCCCGTCAAATTCGGGGCCGTCCACACATGCAAACTGGGTCTTTCCCCCCACGCTGACGCGGCAGCACCCGCACATACCCGTACCATCCACCATAATTGAGTTGAGGCTAACTAAGGTCTTCACATCGTATTCTGCTGTCATTTTACTGACGAACTTCATCATGGGGACCGGGCCGATGCCCACCACAAGCTTCACATCTTCCTTTTCCAGCACCTCTTTGAGAACCTCTGTGACAAATCCATGGTGGCCGTAGGATCCATCGTCAGTGCAGACATGCAGTTCATGAGATGCGGCCTTCATCTTGTCCTCCAGGATCAGCAGATCCTTGGTCCTGGCGCCAATGATGGCAATCACATGGTTGCCAATCTCCTTCAGGCCACGGGTAATGGGATGTATGACGGCCACGCCCGTACCACCCCCTACGCAGACTACCGTACCCAGTTTTTCCAGGTGAGTGGGCTTCCCCAAGGGGCCTATAACATCCTGATAACGGTCTCCCACTTGAAGGGATTTGAAAAGGGCCGTGGATTTGCCCACCACTTGATAAATAACAGTAAGGGTCCCTTTTTTGGCATTTGTATCGGCCATGGTAAGAGGGATGCGCTCGCCCGTCTCATTGGCCTTCAGGATAACGAACTGGCCTGG
>DAOVAK010000329.1 GCA_030671095.1 Deltaproteobacteria bacterium
TAAGCGTGGTTTTACGGGTCCCACAACTGTGATTGAGGGCGCTGAGGGTTTCAATGAGACCGTGATGAAGGGGAACTTCGCTGTCGAGAAATTTACCAAAGCGGATGGTCCATTCTACATTATGGACACTGCGTTCAAGGCGTTATGCGCTGTGGGCGCCGTGCAAGGTCATCTCAACGCTACGGTGGACTTGGTAAATAAATATGATATCACACCGGAGGACGTAGATCGAGTTAGAGTAATAGCGGGTACGAGGCCCATTGAGCATACAGGTGATCCGGCGAAGAAATACCCGACCAACAAAGAAACCGCAGACCACAGCTCGTACTACTTAACAGCTATCGCTATTGTTGACCGTACCGTGGGTCCCGAGCAATACCAACCCTGGAAATACAGGGATCCCACGGTATTACAGCTGATCGATAGAATTACCCTCGAGATAGATCCGGAAATGGACAAGTTACCTCGGTCTGGCATGTCGGAAATCACAACGAAGGATGGCAAGCAGTACACGTTGAAAGTGGACTACCCGAAGGGTGACCCCAAAAACAATATGTCGGACTCCGAGCTGGAAGAGAAGTTCAAATCTATGGCCTCCAAGTTCATGACTACTGAACAGATGGATAGGGTGATCCAGACAATTTATCAACTGGAGAAGCTGGATAATATTGGCGATTTGATGAGACAATTAGCTTTTTTGAACAAAGGATAAGCTTTGTTTCAGTGATGTCTCCTCTCAGTGTTTTTCCGAGAATTTCGGACTTTCGTAAGTACGTCCTGCCATAAGCACGTCCTGCTTGCTCCATTCCCCGTGCTACCTCGGTACTGGTGGATCGCCCCCTGGGGGGGGTAATGTTGTCAAGAACCCGCGTAAATACACACATAAAGTCTCACGGAATGACCTGAGGAAGTGGATATCTGCCGGTGCTGAGGTCTTTGGTATGCCTCTCCAGAAAAAAAAGCTTGACAAGTGATTTTTCTTTCATTATAAAGGCATAAACATATTACAATATATCCCGAGCGAGGGAGGCTACCATGTTGGATTCGAAGACCTTTACCTATTTTTGTCCGACGCAAGTATATTCGGGTGTCGGAGCTCATCAGAAACTGCCGGAAATTATTAGCAAATTGGAAGCGAAACACCTTATGTTCCTTTCAGACAAGGGCGTAGCTGCCACGGAGATTTTCGCATCAGTTTCAAATATTCTCAAGGAGAACAAGATCACATTTGACGTGTTCACGGCCATTGATCCCGACCCGAAGGATAAGAACGTCGAGGAGGCTTTTCAGCTTTACAAGGTCAAGCAGCCTCCGGTGTTGCTGGCACTCGGTGGTGGTAGCACGATGGACGTAGGCAAAGCTGTAGGAATCCTCGCCACCAACGGGGGGCGTATACACGATTACCCAGGTGTGGATAAGTTTTCGAATCCACCACTGCCCCTTATCGCCATTCCAACGACGGCGGGCACTGGATCCGAAGTTTCACACTCCTGCGTGATTACCGATACGAAGCGAGGCCTGAAGATGTCTGTGCACAGCGTATCCCTGAATCGTGCCAAGGTTGCCATCTTGGATCCATTGGCGCTACGATCGTTACCGGCTACGGTGGCCGCTCATGCTGGCATGGATGCTTTTGTCCATGCCTTGGAATCGTATGTGGCCTTGGCTGCTAATCCGATTACAGAAGCGGTAACCCTCCATGCCATGGAATTGATTGCGGAGAATATCAGACCTTTCGTTTCAAACAGGAATAACCTTGATGCCGGATTACAGATGCTCTATGGGGCCAATCTTGCTGCGATGGGGTTTAGCAATACGGGCGTTGGAAACGTCCATTGCATGGCGCGGTTTGTGGGTGCATATTTTCACATCTCTCACGGCCTTTCCAATGCTATGTGTCTTCCTTACGGGGCGGAATTCAATGTGATTGCTAACCCAGAGAAATATGCCAGGGTAGCCGTGGCCATGGGAGAAAATATCGAGGGTCTGACGGCAATGGAGGCCGGCAGAAAGGCAGTTGAAGCGATGAAGCAGCTAAATAGGGATGTTGGTATACCCGAGAGATTGAGGGATATTGGATTGACGGAAGACAAGATACCCGAGCTGGCACAGCTCTGTGTGGAGGCCGATTATAATCGATGGAATCCCCGGTACACGACGTATGAGGATTTCCTTGAACTCTGGAAGAAGGCTTACTGAGATCTCGTCGACTATCTGGGAGATTTAAGTAGAAATGGAAATGAGAATGAGTCAATGGACAATTTGGCCGATTTGCGTTGGTACTATGAGCCAAGTTGAGAAATCAACCTTGACTTATGGACAGAATCAGGGAGAAAAGCTCGACGTCTGCAGTCTCATGTACCTTTTGAAGGGTGGCCCCGAACTGATTATCGTAGATACTGGTATGAGTGACCCGGATTGGGCCGGCAAATACCATCATCCGGCCTTACGCGACGAATCTCAAGAACCCGTAAGGGCTTTAGGGAAATTGGGGGTAACCCCGGAAGAGATCGGTATTGTCATCTGCACACATCTCCATTGGGATCATTGCTTTAATAATTCCCTTTTTCCCAAAGCTCGTATCATTGTGCAAAAAGATGAGGTTCAGTATGCTCTCTTCCCTTTGCCCATTCACGCCCTTTATTACGAGTCGTCCTCGATCGGGATGACTCCACCTTGGCTCAAGGACTTTGGTCGTTTCGAAATAACCGATGGAGATAGAGAGGTTGTGCCCGGAATCTCGATCGTCAAGCTACCGAGCCATACTCCCGGTTTCCAGGGTGTCAAGGTCAATACCGGGAAAGGAAACTACCTTATTGGGAGCGACTTCTGCCCTTTGTTTGAGAATTGGCCGAGTAGAGATAAGGAGCCCATACCCTCGGGCATCCATGTCAATTTGCTTGATTATTACGACTCTTTTAAGAAGGTAGGCACGTTTGCGGATTTCATTTTACCAGGTCACGACCTCAAGGTGTTGGAACAGGAATCCTATCCACCTTGATAATTGCTATAGCGAATCTGTTGGGAAGAGTGGGTGTAGAGAGAGGGGCCTGGTTGAGTATATGATTGGAGTTTTTCAATTTTTCGAAATGGATGTTCGATCTAGGCGCAAACTGTGGCCAAAGAGATGCCATCCATTTCCGTTTAGTCAGAACTCGGGCTTTAGTTCCATAAGTGAGGTGGCATTGGAAGGAGAGATCACGCTTGACAAATGGTTTGGGCGTTGTTATAAAGGAGGCCCGAGTAAAATGACTGAATGTTGAGAACATGCTTATGGAGAGGGGAGGTGATGTGAAATTAGAAGGGAAACACAGGAAAGGGCTCCAGAAGGATGTCCGAACAACTTGGGATGTGAGGGGAGGTGAGGCACTAAAGGAAATATGTGCGAAGGTGATTTGATGGCCTCCCGGACTCGTGTGCGGAGGCCGCTCTAAACAAAAAAGGAGGAACAAGATGGAAAAGAGGAAAGGTATGAGAATGATCGGAGCAGCTATAGCGATAATGGCTATAGTAACCCTTGTCGCAGGGGGACCCTGTATCGCCGAGGCCAAATCCAAGAAGACCATTAAGATTGCAATTACGCAGCCCCTATCCGGTCCTCTGTCCCGTAACGGCAACCTGAGCTTACAGGGCACAAAGGGAATCGTAAAGTGGATCAATGATCAGGGGGGAATCAAATCGCTGGGGGGCCGTAAACTTGAGCTTGTTGTTGGTGATTCTGGGTCGAGTGCGGAGTCAAATGCCACAGCTATGGAGCGCCTGTGTAGAGATCCCGAGATTGTCATGGCCTCAGATGGCTGGGCAAGTTCCTTCGAAATGGGCTCCACGGAGGTTACCGAGCGATTGGGCATCCCTCAGTTTAATACCGGTTTCTCCCCAGCCCTTAGCCAGCGGGGCTTCAAGTGGGGTTTCTATATAAGTCCACCTGCCCTGGAACAAGGGAAGATAGGATTGAAAAACATTGTTAAGCTAGCCAGGGATTCTGGGCAGGTGCTAAAAACGGCAATGCTCGTTGGCGACAACCAGGCTGCCTCCAAAGGCTACTACGACGCCTGTAGGAAACTTCTTCCCCCCATGGGTATCAAGATTATCGGTGAAGAAGTTTGGGCAATGGGAACCCTGACCGATGCAACGGCGGTTATGCAGAAGGTAAAGACCAAGAACCCCGATATTGTGATGTTCATGGCTACGGCCATCTCCGAGGCTCAGATGTGCCTGATGAAGAAGAAGGAGCTGCGCATCGACATACCACATGTCGGCAACGGTGCCTGGATGGCTGACCCCACCTTCCGGCAGGCTGGTGTGGAAACCCTTGAAGGCTTAGCATGCTTC